>NZ_PDJV01000008.1 GCF_004116465.1 Arcobacter sp. F2176 | reverse complement strand
CTTTCCCTAAGTGAACATGAAGGATTTGGTATGCCGATTATTGAGGCAATGAATTATAAAATCCCAGTTCTTGCATATGATAGTGGAGCAATCCCCTCAACTTTAGGGAAAAATGGACTTCTAAAAAGAAAAATACTTCTTAAAGAGTTTAATTACATAAATGTAAAAGAATTCTAATCTAACTATAGTAAAATAACATATCATATTTTATAAAAAGTTAAATCAAATCTAGTTAATATGTATTTATAAATTAGTAAAAGGAAACTCTTTGGATAAAGAAATTCATAAACTTAATAAAAAAATAAATTTACAAAAAAAACAAATAAAAAATCTAAACAAAATACTTACTAATTATGAAAATAACTTAAAAAATATCATTAATCAAATTTTAGATGATAAGAATAAAGAAATAATAGAAAATATAAAAAATAAACTTGAAGGTAATTTATGAAAGACAAAGAAGAAAAAATATTTAAATTAAAACAAACAATTAAAGATCAAAAAAGGACAATTAGACTTCTTGAAAAGAAGATTTCTTCATATGATGAAAAATTTATTTCTCAAGAAATCTCAAAATCTATTTTTCATCATAATCAAGCAATCAATCATAGAGTTGATCAATTTTTATTTGATGCTAAAATTTTAATTGAAAAAGATTCAGAATTATTAAAAAAAGTAAAAAAACTCAAATTTTAGGAATCATCAATTTATATGAAAAATAAAATAAGTATCAATCAATATTCACCCGCGATAGCATATGGGGATGGGATTTCAAATAGTTTAATTTTTATTCAATCTTTATTAATAGAATTAGGATTTGATTCCAAAATTTATATACATAAAAAATCAACTAATAGTTTACCTATAAAAAATGAATTTTTTTACATTAATGAGTATAGAGAAAACCCAAATAATTTTTTAATCTATCAATTTTCCACAAAAGATCCTAATCATGAATTAATAATGAAATTTAAAGATAAAAAAATTATGTTATATCAAAATATAACACCTTCACATTTTTTTGAAGGTATTTCATATAAAGAAATATCTAATTTTGCAAGAAAACAATTATCAGAATCTGTAAATTCTTTTATTGCAGCTATTTCAATGTCTGAATATAGTACGGCAGAACTTCTAAAGAATAACTATAAAAATGTTTCTATAATTCCTTTATTAGTTGATTCTAGAAAGAATGATAATAAGAAAATAAACCAAAACTTACTAAAGAAATATGATGATTCTTTTAATATACTATTTGTAGGGCGGGTTATTCAAAATAAATGCCAACATAATCTAATAGATGTTTTATATCACCTTAAACTAAATGGAGAAAAAAATATAAAACTATTTATAGTAGGAAGAGATCACTACCCAGAATATTTTAAATTTTTATTTGAATATACAAAAAACTTAGGATTGGAAAAAGATGTAATTATAACAGGTCCAGTTGATGATAATGATTTACACACCTATTATCAGATAAGTGACTTATATCTTTCCCTAAGTGAACATGAAGGATTTGGTATGCCGATTATTGAGGCAATGAATTATAAAATCCCAGTTCTTGCATATGATAGTGGAGCAATCCCCTCAACTTTAGGGAAAAATGGACTTCTAAAAAAGAAAAATACTTCTTTTATAAGTAAAGAAATATTAAAAGTAAAAAATAATACTTCAAATAGAAATTCATTAATCAAAAAACAACAAATACATCTTAAAGAGTTTAATTACATAAATGTAAAAGAAAAGTTTCATAATTTTTTAATACAAGTTACAGAGGATAAAAATGCCTAAAATTACAATAGTTACTGTCACTTTTAATGCACAAAGATATATAGAAAGAACTATAAACAGCGTCCAAGAACAAGACTATAAAAATATTGAATATATTATTATAGATGGGGCAAGTACTGATGACACTATAAAAAAAATAAAAAATAAAAATGTCAAATTAAATCTTATATCAGAAAAAGATAATGGCATTTATGATGCAATGAACAAAGGTATAATCAATGCAACAGGGGATTGGATTTTCTTTTTAAATGCAGGAGATATTTTTTACTCAAAAAATACAATATCAACTCTAGTAAAAGAACTTAATCAAAAAATTGATATTTTATATGGAGATATAGTTCTTGTAGATGAAGCTATGCAAAATAAACAATATTTAATGGCAAGTGGTATCGAAAATGCTTCAATACAACCTCCTTTTTGGCATCAAGGAATGCTTATAAAAATATCTCTACATATAAATAGATTATATGATTTAAGATATAAATCATGTTCAGATTATGATTTTATGATGTATTGTGTTACAAATAATTTTATTTGTAAATATATTAATTTACCTTTTGCTTATTATTTAGAAGGTGGAGAATCCACAACAAATATTTATAAGAATAGGCTCGAAGGTATCGCAATAGCCTCTAAATATATAGATATAGACCTCTTACCTACAAACTTTTTCTTTAGTGATTTTATTGAAAACCATGCAGAAAAATGTAATCTTAATATAAATATATTAAGAAATAAGTTTGGAAAAAACATTCGTAATCTAGAAGTATTACTAAAAGAGATAAAAAATAAATACAATAAAATTGCTATTTATGGATGTGGAACAATTACTAATTTAATAGCACCTTATTTAGGGAATCAATTAATAATCATTGCTGATAAAAATCATCAAACAATAAATACAAAATTACCATTATGTGCTCCTAAAAAGTTAAAAGAATATGAGTTTGATACTATAATAATAAGTCAGATTGGTCAAGAACAACAAATTTCAACTTATTTAGTCAATGAGCTTGGTGTAGAATTAAATAAAATAACATCATTAGATAGTGTTGTTCTTGACTTAAATAGTATTGCTAGAAATACTATTTCTAAAATAAAAAAAGGTGAAGATTTTGAAGTGGGGATATGTACACAAAAACAATTAGAATCAGAAGTTTATAAAAAGTGGATTTCTTATTTTAAACAAAATCCTTCTCGACTGCATAGAAAATATTGGGAGTTTGCATTTATAAGTGAAGCTTTATCAAAAAGACATCTATTACAAAAAGGCTATAAAGGATTAGGCTTTGCTGTAGGAGAAGAACCTTTAGCCTCCACATTCTGTAGTTTTAATGTTGAAGTTTTAGCTACAGATTTAAACTATGAAGAAGCACAAAAGCAAGGTTGGACAGATACAAACGAGCATGCAAAAGAATTAGATCAAATTAATATTAGGAATATTTGCGATAAAGAAAAATTTAAAAACCTATGTTCTTTCAAAAGTCTTGATATGAACAATATACCTGATGATTTAATTAACTTTGATTTCATTTGGTCTGCGTGTGCATTAGAACATCTAGGTTCAATAACAAAGGGTGAAAACTTTATATATGATTCATTAAAATGTCTAAAGCCTGGAGGAATTGCCGTTCATACAACAGAATATAACTTTTCTTCAAATACAGATACCATTGAAACAGGGGCAACTGTTCTATTTAGAAAAAAAGATATTGAACGAATTGTACAAAAATTACAAGAGATGGGACATGAAGTTGAAAAGATAAATTATGAAGGAGGTGATATGCCTATAGATAAATACATAGACTTACCTCCATACTTAGAAGATAATCATATAAAACTATTACTAGATAAATATGTCATTACATCTATTGGATTAATTATAAGAAAGAAATTATGAAAAATATAGCAATAATAGGGCATGAATTCCACAAAAAAACTTTATCTACAAAATTCTTTTGTGACATGCTAACGAAATATTATGATATTACTTTTTTTTGGACTCATACTCGTGAGTACAAGGCAGATATAACAAATTTTAGGATCAATGATATTACAAATTTACATGCAATTATTTTATTTCAAATATTTCCTGATATTCAAGAATTAGAATTATTTAATAATAAAAATATAATATTAATACCAATGTTTGATAATGACTTAAAAATAGATTACTCTAAATGGAGTAAATATCACAACTATAAATTCATAAATTTTTCTAAAACTTTGTTTGAAAAATTAGATTTTCTAGATTTTAAAAAGAATTTATATGTACAATACATGCCAAGTTTAGATTCAATAAAACCTAAAATACTTAATAAAGAAAATAATAAACCTAAAATATTCTTTTGGCAAAGATCAAAAGAGATAAACTGGATTTTGATTAAAAAACTTATCGATTTTACTCAGATAGAATCTATTCATATGCATAGAATATCTCCCATAGAAGAAAAAGATGATTGGTTTGAAAAACCTAGTGAAAATGATATTATAAATTACAATATTTCATTTTCACATTGGTTTGATTCAAAAGAAGATTTTTTTAATAAAGTTAACGAATTTGATATTTTTATTGCTCCCCGACTCTTTGAAGGTATTGGACTAGCCTTTTTAGAAGCAATGAGCCTTGGAAAATGTATTGTTGCACCAAACTTCCCAACAATGAATGAATACATAAAAGATAAACAAAATGGCTTTTTATATGATTTTACAAATCCTAAAAGAGTAGATTTAAATAATTGGAAAGAAATTTCACATAATGCAAAATATACAGCCTCTTTAATTAAAGATAAATGGATAAAGTCTGAGAATAAGATAATTGAGTTTATAGATTTAACAGATGAAAAAAATATTTCATATAATGAATACCTAGATTCTTTAGAATTAAGTAAAGTGAAAAATCATTTTATTATTGAAGATATTAAAATTAATAATTACCTAAATATTAATACTATCAATCAAAGTAGTATGGATTTTTCAAAGTATCTAAGTCTTCTGATTAGTTTTTTCAAAAAAAATATAAATAATGATAATAAATATATTATTTATGGAGCAGGAACGGGATGTGAACTTATTACAAAATTAATTGACAAAAAGAATATTCTATTTATAGTTGACTTGGATGAACAAAAATATTCAACAACTATTAATAATATAAGCATATACCCTATTGAAAAACTATTAATAAGTGACGAAAAAATTATAATTAGTTTATTTGGAAGATATGAAAAGATTTATCAATTCTTAACAGAAAAATATAAAATAAAAAAAGATAGGATTATATCTTTAGATTTTAGGTAAAGTAACTCACAATTTTATATCTTCTGAATTTATTATTAAGATTAGTTTCTATTTTATAACTAGCTGTTATTATATTTCTTCATCTCAATATCTATCATATTTTTAATTATTTCTTTTAAACTTACTTCATTAGTCCAGCCAATAGTTTTATTTATTTTATCTGTATTTCCACACAAAGGATTATGCTCACTAGCTCTAAAAAATTTTGGATCCACTAAAACATAATCTTTATAGTTAAGTTCTAAATATGAAAATGTTTCTTCTAGAAAATCTCTCACAGTATTAAGTTTACCGCTTGCAACGATATAATCATCAGCTTTAGGAGCTTGCAACATCATCCACATTGCTTTAACATAATCAGGAGCATATCCCCAATCTCTCCTTGCATCAAGATTTCCCAAATATAACTTATCTTGAATTCCTAATTTTATTTTTACAGCAGATGAAATAATTTTTTTAGTAACAAAATGATTCCCTCTTCTTGGACTTTCATGATTATACATTATTCCAGTACAAGCAAAGATATTCTCTTTTTCTCTATAGTTTTTTAGTAAATAATGGCTAGATACTTTCGATATACCATATATACTTTTTGGATTAAAAGGCGTTTCTTCATCTTGAGGTGAACAATTTGGTTCACCAAACATTTCACTACTACCTGCAAAATAGAACTTACAGTCTTTTTTTACTTCTCTTATTGTTGATAATAAATAATGTGTAGAGTTAAAATTATTACTCATAGTTTCAAATTCATCATTGAATGAATAATTTACAAAACTTGATGCAGAAAGATGATAACACTCATCAGGCAAAATTTTTGAAAATATCTTATAAATTGTCAAATGATCACTTAAACTACCCTCATGTAAGAATATAGATTCTTTTATATTTTTTATATTATTAAGTTTTTCTTCATCTTCAATTGATTCTCTTCTTACTATTCCATGAATTTCATAGCCCTTACTTAATAAAAATTCTGCAAGATATGAACCATCTTGTCCTGTTATTCCAGTTATTAATGCTACATTTTGTGAGGAAGTTTTGTTTTGTTTTACCATATTTAATTACCTTTAGTATTATCTATTAATTTTAGCATATCTTGAAACTTTACTTTTCATTTATAGTCTAATTCTTCGATTAATCTTAAGGAACTATTTCCTTTAAAAGCAAAAAATTTATTACATATCTTTTTTCTTTGATTTATATAATTATCTTCAACAGAAAGTAATGATAAAATTAGCTCATCTTGATTTTTTACTTTAATACCTGGAGAATACTCATTATAATCGAATAAAAATGTCATATTTATATTATAATCATCAATGTCATAATTAAAAAATACAATTGGCTTATCAACTAACAAAAAGTCATAAACTATTGATGAATAATCACTAATCAATATATCAGTATGTTTTAGTAATGGATAAATATCACCATTAGCATTATGAAAAAGAATATTAGAATATTCATTATCTTCATAATTTTTATAATATTCCAATACAAAAGGGTGTAATTTAACAATCATATAATAATTTATTTCTTTTAATGACTCATTTAAAGTATTAAAGTCTAAATGTACCTTAGTTTGTTTCTCTCTATGTGTTGGCATATATAAGACTATCTTTTTATCAGATTTTACAAATCTATATATCTCTTTATCACAAAATAATAAATCTAAATCATCTTCTTTATATTCTTTATCTAAAATATCATTTCTAGGATAACCTGTATCTAGGAAAGTCTTTGCACTGAAAATATTTTTAAAATTTGTCTCATTTGTCCAATTTGAAGTTGATACAAAATAATCATAAGTAATATTATCCATTTTTGACATTTTTTTTAAACCAACACCATGCCATAGCTGAATAGTTTTTTGTTCTTTATGCAAAGGTGGTAAATATGTATAATTACCTTGGTCAAAAATTATAAATTTCGCTATAGCAATATTATAATCAGCCTCATTTGTTTCCAATAACTCACAAGGCAATTTTTTTAATTGTAACTCTTCTAATTGTTCCACATTATCAGTCAATATTACAGTATCTATTCCATTTCTAAAACAATACAAATAAAAGAATTTATTATTAGAAGAAATAAACCCTTTACTTATAAAAACAAATTTCTCTCTTTTTATATCAAACTTTTTGGGTAAGTATTTGAATTGATACTCTTTAGAAGTAATTTTATTAGAGAAGTTATATTTATTCTCTCTTAATTCAACTTCATAAATTATATCTTTTTTATAATATTCCAAATATTCATTATAAATGGCAAAAAAATGATTAGGACTAAGAATTAATATACTATCAAATTCTATACTTCCAATCTGATCTATTTTATATATATTCTCATCTGATTTATTTTTATCAATAAATCCTATAACTTCAATATTTTGTTCAACTAAATATTGTTTTAAAGCAAGTGTTAAAGGAGAACAAGGAGATAGTAAAACTTTTTTATTCAAGAATTCTTTCACTAAATACCTTTTTTTATATCTATTACTAAACCTGAGTACTCTTCTATCATTGTATTAATTGTACTTAATGCAACATCATTTACACTTAGAAGTGTTTCTTCTGGTTCTATTCCAAAATTATCAACTCTCATTTTTGTTTTTGTTCTCGCTGGATTTATGGCATTTACTTTTATTCCATCATTTTTCCACTCTTGTGCAATAGCTTGTGTAAAATTAACAATGGCAGCTTTTGTCGCACTATACAAACTATATAGTTCTCTACCACGAGTGTAAGAGCTTGAAGTAAATTGTAACAACATACCTTTTGACTCTTTCAAGTAATTAAAACTTGCATTTGCAATATTTACAGCACCTGTAAAATTAATATTTATTTGAGTTGTTATATCATTATTATTCATCTTTGACAACTCTTTTTTTTCTAAATACCCAACACAATTTATTACATAATCAATTCTTTTATTCTCTAGATATACTCTTTCTAATGCAGCCTTTACATCTTGTAGGTTTTGTATATCTATACCATTTTTTCTACTTAAAGAATAAACATTACAAAACTCTTTGCAAATATTTGATAACTCTAATCCTATTCCACTATTTCCACCAAAAATCACAACAACCTTATCTTTTAATTTTGTAAAATCTAGATTCTTTGAACTATTTGTAATAGTTTCAAGTTGTATTAATTTTTCTGCAAAAAGTAAGTCTTCTGGGTATGTAATTTTTATATTTCTTTCTTCACCTTCAACTACAAAAATATCTATCTCAGGCAAAAAACTTTTAACTAATCCACAATCATCAGTAAAAAGTAAAGGCTCTTTACTCTGTCTTGCTAATTCATGAGCTTTTTTTATAATTGATAATTTAAAAGCTTGTGGTGTTTGCCCTCTTCTTAAAAATTCTCTTACTGGAATACTATCAATTACATTATTCTTTTTATCAACTTTTATTATTGTATCTGCAGTTGGTATAGCCACATCAATAGCACTATATTTTTCAAGTGCTTTTATAGTATTTGTTATAATTTCATTTGATATAAAAGGTCTTACTGCATCATGAAAGATTAAATTTACATCATTTTTTTGCTGATACAATCTTATAGCCTCATAACTAGAATCATATCTCTCTTTTCCACCATTAATTATATGCCTAACCTTTGAAAAGTCATTTTCTTTACAAATTACAAATAATTTGCCATGATATTCCTTATTTGCAACAATACATATCTCATCAATATTTTGATTATATTGAAATTGTGTAATAGTATATTCAATAATATTTTTTCCAGCCAAATTTATAAATTGTTTTGGAATATCTGCTCCAAAACGAGAACCAGTTCCAGCTGATAAAATAACGGCTACATTCATATATTAACTCTTTCTTCTTATCTTTTTAAATCTATCAGAAAAATTAGTTCTCTCTACCAGATTTACTTTTGTAGGTATTTTATATTTATCTAACTTACCTTTACAAAAAGTTCTAACAAGTTTCTTTAACTCTTTCTTATCAAGTTCTTTTGAACAAACTACATCACAAACAACTGTTTGTCCTGTAATTGCATTTTGTTCGCTATAAACCATACAATCTTCTATCTCATCCATAGATAAAACAACAGATTCAACCTCAGCAGGTAGAATTTTTTCTCCACCTACATTAATTACCTCTTTGCCTCGACCTATGATTTTTAAATATCCATCTTCTATCTCTTCAACCAAATCACCAGTTTTAAACCAACCATCACTTGTAAAAGAGTCCATGTTAGCATTTAGGTATCCTAAAACTTGAGTTTTACTTCTAAGCCAAAGCTCTCCTTCTACTATTTTATACTCTTGATTTTCATCTTCTATCTTCATATACAAAGAATCAGATGATTTAGAACTTGTTGTACTTATTCCTGTCTCACTTGTGCCAAAGGTTTGTAGAAATTTTACCCTTGGAAATATCTCTTTTAGTTTTATCAAAAGAGATTCTGGCATAGCTTCTGTTCCATAAGTTATCATTCGAAGAGTTCGCAAGTTATAGTTTAAATACTCTCCTGAGATTAGAATAAGGTTTAAAAAAGTAGGACTAGAAGGTAATACCATGATTTTATAATTTTGAATAAGCTTACAAATTGTCTTAGCATCTCTATTTTTAGGAATAATTAGACAAGCACCCATTGAAAGAGCATTGAAAAGTGTATTTAATCCACCTATATGGTCAAACATAAGAAAAACCAGCATATTCATAGCTTTTGCTCTTTTGTCTTTGTATGTGCTTATTAAGTTGTCTAGATTATGTATCATCGCCTTTGGTTTACCTGTACTTCCACTTGAAAAAAGTACTAATCCAGAGTGTTTATTATCTTTTAGAGTGTTTATCATCTCATGGGAACTATTTACAGCCAATTTATCTATTTTTATTTCATTATCAATTTTTATTCTATATTCACAAAATGATTCTTGCATATACTCAGTTTGAAGTTTTTCTAAAGTTGTAGTTATGGGTACTATTATATTTTTATTATCATATAAAGCAAAAAACAAAGCTATATTTTCAAAAGAATAATCACCTAAAATAGCTACAACAGATGAACTTGGAATTTTATCTTTTAAAATCGTTTGATATTCATAAATTTTATTTAATAAATTTTCATAAGAGTAGCTTTTATCTTCAACTACTATTGTAGATAACTCTTTAAATGTAGAAAATTTATCAAATAAATAATTCATTAGTTAGAAACCCCACCAAGATATATTATTTGTCCCGTTATAAAATCACTTTTTTTACTTATAAAAAAATCAATCACATTTTTTATATCATCAAATTGTCCAAATCTTTTTATGGTTTGTTTTGCCAAAAGTTCATCTATTTTATCTTTTGGTACTGCTTTTATTAGGTCTGTTTGAACAGGCGTTGGGCCTATGGCATTTACTGTTATATTAAAAGGTGTTAACTCTTTTG
Source organism: Arcobacter sp. F2176 (assembly GCF_004116465.1). Classification (NCBI taxonomy): domain Bacteria; kingdom Pseudomonadati; phylum Campylobacterota; class Epsilonproteobacteria; order Campylobacterales; family Arcobacteraceae; genus Arcobacter; species Arcobacter sp. F2176. The sequence continues at coordinate 145,976 of NZ_PDJV01000008.1, read as the reverse complement.
CAGATGTTTGGGTGAAATTCTCTATAGCTGCTTTACTTGCAGCGTAGATAGCTTCTCCTTCAAGTCTAAGAGCGCTTGCAACTGTTGTATAGTTTACTACTCTTCCATACTTTTGTTTCATCATAACTTTTGCAACTTCTCTTGTGAAGATAAATGTTCCTAAGAAGTTTGTAGCAAATATCTTTTCTACACTTGATACAGAAGTTGTAAGGATATGATTCATAGATGCCATTCCAGCATTATTTAATAAGATATCGATTTTACCAAACTCTTTTTTTACAGTTCGTACCATCTTTATAACTGCTTTTTCATCATTTACTTCTAAAGAAAAGTGTCTATAGTTTTCATGGTTTATAGAACTCTCAGCCCTTGAACAACCTATTACTATCTCACCATTTTCTAAATAGTAGTTTGCTAAAGCTTGCCCTATTCCTTTTGATGTTCCAGTTATAACTATAATTTGGCTCATTATTCTTCCAAAAGTAATTTAATATAAATTGTTAGACTCTCAACACTTCGAAAGGGAGAAGTCTTAGCACTCATAGCCTTTTCATCTGCTAAAACAATTTCTTTTTCAAACTCCTCACTAATTCGCTCTTCTAAGTCAGTTATAAAAGATACTAAAGCAAGTGAATCCATGCCATTTGTTCCATAAAGTTTTGTTTTACTTGTAGGATTTTCAAAGTTTTCATTCTCTAACTCTTCATTTAATTCAACTAAAGTTTCACATATTATATTTTCTATTTTCTCTACCATCTTTTCTCCTACTCTACTCTATCGCCCAAAGTATAATCTTTTGTAGCCTTTGTTCCTATTATATCTTTTTTATATTTAGGATGTTTACCATATCCTGGTCTTACACTTTTTATATTTTCTTGTGAAAAAACTTCACCTTTTTTTATATCTTTACATACATATAAACTTCTACAAAATCTTCTTTGAACTTCTCTTTTCTCATCAAGTCTATAATCAACTCTTCCTAGAAGTTTTTCAGTATCTCTTATATCTTTTACCATTTTAGTAAATTCAAGCTTATCCATTGAAAACTCACTATCCGGTCCTCCAATAGATTTATCCAAGATAAAATGTTTTTCTATTACTCTAGATCCCAAAGTTACAGCAACTATAGGCGCAGTACTTCCAATAGTATGATCTGAAAATCCACTTATTACTCCAAAGGTTTCAGCCATGTCAGGTATCATTTTTAGATTTGCCAATTCCATTGGTGCTGGGTAGGCACTTGTACATTTTAAAAGTATTATCTCTTTATTTCCAACTCTTTTACAGATATTAACTACATCTTCTATCTCTTCATATGTGGCTATTCCAGTACTTATTATAATTGGTTTCATTTTAGAAGCTACATACTCTACAAGTTCATAGTCAGTGATTTCAAAAGAGGCTATTTTGTAAGCACTTAGATTAAACTGCTCTAAAAAATCAACTGAACTCTTATCAAAAGGAGTTGAAAAAATATCAATATCAAGGCTTCTCGCATAAGAAAAAAGCTTTTCATGCCACTCCCAAGGAGTAAAAGCCTCTTCATAAAGTTCATAAAGACTCTTTCCATCCCATAAGGTTCCACCATCTATCATAAAATCATCTTTTTTACAATCCAAAGTTATGGTATCAGCTCTATAGGTTTGGATTTTAATAGCATCTGCTCCAGCTTCTTTTGCTGCTTTTATTGTATCAAGAGCAGTTTGTAAAGAGCCATTATGATTTGCACTAAGTTCAGCTACTATGTATGTTTTATCTCTAGTAAAATCAAACTTCCCTATTTTCAAACTTCAACTCCATCATAAGAAATTATTTCAAAATCAAACTTTTTAAACTGTTTCATCACTCTTTTTAAAAATGGTTTCTCTTTAGCATTTTCAAACTCTAGATTGCTCATCTTCATAGATATTATTTTATCATCTTCTTTGAAAATTTTAAAGCCTAAGTTTTTGTCATAAGATATTGTATTGATATTCTCTTTCTTAACATCTAAAAATATCTCTTCTTTTTGAAAAGTTTTAAAAATATACTCTAAAAAATAGATTGGAACAAAAGATTTAATCATAATATTTGCCTCTTCCAAAAAGAAAATTCCCCATTTAATATCTTCTTTTATATTAAAAATATTTACTCCACCTATAATTTTATCTTCAAAGATTATGGCAAAAAACTTTTTATCACTATTTTTTAAACCCTTTACAAAACTTATATGATTTATAAGTTCTATAACACCTGTATCTAAAGATACATCTCTAATATAATCTTTATTCCTTATCTTCAAAAGGTCTTTATGCTCTTCATTTGATAAAAAAAGATAATCTTTTAATACTATTTTATTCATATCTTTGCCTCAAACTTTTTTAAAAACTCTTTTTTTGAAAATCTTTTCATACAAGCATGTCTGTTCTTTTTTAGATACTTCATCATAAACTTTTGATTTGAAGCTGTTTGTATGGCTATAAACTCTTTATTTAAATATATTATTTCATGTAGTATTGTACTTGGACTTACTATTGCTAGGTCTATTTTATGGATTAGTTTAGCTACATTTTTACTATTTATTATTAGTTTTATATTCTCATAATCTTTTATAAACTCTTTTAGACTCTTTATATTTTTATTTGCATAGGTTGTTAGAAGATAAATTTTTATATCTTTTTTCTTTTTTAGACTTTTCAAGACTTTTAATGAAATATTATCAAAATCACTTCCACCAAAAGCTATTAATACTTTTTTCTTTTTTGATTTATTTCGTCTCAAATGCTCATAATACTTAAACTCTTCTCGTATTAAAGTATATTTTTCACCACATCTTAACTCACAAAAAGATGGTACTAAATCTTTATACTTCTTTTCTTGGGCATAAATGTTGTGATTTAACAAAATATCACAATAGTGTTTTTCATAAGTATCATCAAAAACTAAAACTTTCAAACTAGGATTTTGATTTTTGATTTGCTCTTCATAGCCATAATCTATTCCATAGTGGTCAATGATTAGAAAATCTATATTCAAGCTTTTTATTAAATCATTTAACTCTTCTACATCATTTGAATTTAATATTTTTAAATCATAGCCTGCATCTAAGATTTTACTATTTATATTTCCCTCTAACTCTTGACAAGCAAAAGTTATATTTGAGTTAAAATAGCGCTCTACTAAAGCCAAATCCCTCATAATATGCCCAATACCAATTTTAGATGAAGAGTCAGCTCTAACTAAAATATTTTTCATGATATTTTCTTTTGTCTTTTTAGAACTTCATATAAAACTTCTGCTCTCTCCCAATCTTCCAAAGTATCAATATCTTGAACTAAATACCGAGGGAGAATAATAGGAATAGTATCTTTTCCAAACATCACATCACTAGATTGTTTATGCAGATTTTTCCAATAAAATTGTCCAGCATCTTGATAAGCTTCTTCCAAATCTTGACTTCGTTTAGAAAAGTTTTCAGGCCAAAACATCTCACATCTATCATTTTTGATTTTAAAAGTTCTCTGAATAGGAAAAGGCATAGAAGTTGCACTAAAAGAATTAACAGCATCACTATTTTGAAGTCTCTCTAAGCCCTTTTGTATATACTTTACTTGAAGTAATGGTGCTGTTGCATAGATACTGCAAACATAATCATACTTTTCACCCTGCTCTTTCAAAAAAGATAAAGCATGTGATATAACAGCACCTGTTCCTGTAAAGTCATCACTTAGTTCAACTGGTCTTAAAAAAGGAACATCAGCTCCATACTCTTTGGCAAATTGAGCAATAGTTTCATCATCTGTTGAGACTACAACTTTGTCAAATAGTTTTGATTTTAAAGCAGTTTCAATAGTATATGAAATAAGAGGTTTTCCAAAAAAATCTTTTATATTCTTTTTAGGAATTCTCTTACTTCCACCACGAGCAGGTATTATACAAACGCACTTAGACACCTAGCACCTCTAACATTGAAGAGATTACATAATCTTGTTCTTCAATAGACAAAGTTGGATAAAGAGGTAAAGAAATAGCCTCTTTATAATACTTATCCATAATAGGAGTATTTTCTTCTCCGTAACCTAAGTTTTTATAGAATGGTTGTTTATTTATTGGAATATAGTGAAACTGTAAACCAATATTTTTTTCTCTCATTTTAAGAACAAACTCTTTTTTACCAGTATCAAATCTATCAAAGTCAATATACACTACAAAAAGATGATAAGCAGATTCGTTAGTAAAATCATATATAGGTTTTACAAAATCATATTTTTCAAAAAGTTCACAATATCTTTTTGCTATTACTCGTCTTTTATCTAAAAAATCATCAAGTCTTTTTAATTGTGAGATACCCAAAGCACAAGCCATATCTGTAAGCCTATAATTAAATCCCAACTCAGTCATATCATAATGCCAAGGTGCAATTTCACTATTTGCTTTCATACCATGATTTCTCAAAACCAACAGCTTCTCATAAATCTCTTTAGAATTTGTAGTAATAGCCCCACCTTCACCAGTAGTAAAACCTTTTACAGGATGAAAAGAGAAAGTTGAGATATTACTATTTTTGCAAGAACCAGCTTTTACACTGTCATTTACTGCTCCAATAGAGTGTGCACAATCTTCTAATATCTTTATATTATATTTATCTTTTAATTCTTTTAATCTTTTTTGATTTACACTAAGCCCTGAAAAATGAACCACATAAATTGCTTTGATAGAAGAGTCTTTTTTTAAGGCCTTTTCACAAAGGTCTAAATCAATATTTCCATCTTCTTTTATATCCACAAAAATTGGTTTTGCATTTACATAAAGAATAGAATTAGATGTGGCTAAAAAAGAATTCACCGTTGTAAGAACTTTATCATTTTCATTTAAAAGTGCAAGTGAAGCTAAGTGTAAAGCCGCTGTCCCATTTGATACTGCCACACAATATTTAGCGCCAGTATATTTACAAAGAGTCTCTTCAAACTCTTTTATCTTTGGACCAGTAGTTAAATAATCACTTTTTAAAGTTTCAACAACTGCCTCAATATCTTCATTTGATATATTTTGTTTACTATAGGGAATAAAGTTCATTTATTATTAAATCTTTTTTATTAAATTTAAAAACTCTTTTTCACCCAACCACTCACTATTTTTGGTCGAATTATATTCAAAGCCTTGTTCAACTTGAATACCTTTTTCTCCTAAATTATTCTCAAAATAATCCCTTACAGAGTGAAACTTAATAGTAGGTCCAATTACAAAATGATCTTCAAATTCTATTGTTAGATGGGAATCATCAGATGGACACATTATTTCATGGAGTTTTTCTCCTGGTCTTATTCCAACTATTTCATGGGGTAAGTTTGGTGCCATTGCACTTGCTAAATCAACTATTTTCATAGATGGAATTTTTGGTACAAAAATCTCTCCACCTTTCATTCTCTCAAAATTTTTAAGTACAAAATTAACACCTTGTTCAAGTGTTATCATAAATCTTGTCATTTTTTCATCTGTGATTGGTAAAGATTCAGCTCCATTTTTAATTAGTTTTTCAAAATAAGGAACAACTGAACCCCTACTTCCTAAAACATTTCCGTATCTTACTACTGCAAAAGAGATATCTCTTTTTCCAACTAAGTTATTAGCTGCTACAAAAAGCTTATCTGATACTAGTTTTGTTGCTCCATAAAGATTTACTGGATTTGCTGCTTTGTCAGTGGATAAGGCAATTACTTTTTTCACCCTATTATCAATGGCTGCATCAATAACATTTTGTGCTCCATCAATATTTGTTTTTATACATTCCATTGGATTGTATTCTGCTATTGGTACATGTTTTAAAGCTGCTGCATGAATCACATAGTCCACATCATTCATAGCTTTTTTTAATCTACTTGCATCCCTTACATCGCCAATAAAATACCTCATGCTCTTATTGTTATAATCTTGGGACATTTCATATTGCTTAAGTTCATCTCTTGAATAAATTATTATTTTATTTGGTTTATACTTTTCAAGTATCATCTTAGTAAACTTTTTACCAAAACTTCCAGTTCCACCAGTAATTAAAATATTTTTATCATTAAACATTAAAAGCCTTTATTTATAATGTTCAATTTTACCCAATATATTATTTAACTTTTATTTTAAGAGCAAATATGTAATAATTTAATAAATTCAAACTTAGGTATTTTATGTCAGAAAATTTCATTCCTGAAGATATTATCAAAATTCAAAAAAAACTTGCCAGCTTTGAAAAGGGTTCAAGGAATTATAAAAAATATACTAAAATACTAGCAAAACACATAAAAAAATTCACTATGAAAAAAAGAGTTACTTCTCACATTAAGACAATTGAAAATATTCAAAAAATAGATGAAGAGTTAAATAAAAAAGATGAAGAATAAATTTCATTACAATTTGTAATAATTTTTCTTAATTAAAAAAGTTTCTGCTAGAATACACAAAAATAAAAACACGCAGGAAAAATTATGGATGATAATCAAAAAAAATCACTAGACTTAGCAATTAAACAAATTGACAAAGCTTTTGGAAAAGGTTCACTAGTAAGATTAGGGGATAAAGAAACAGTTCCAGTTGAGTCTATAAGTACAGGTTCATTGGGACTTGACTTAGCATTAGGGGTTGGAGGATTACCAAAGGGAAGAGTAATAGAAATATATGGACCTGAATCTTCAGGTAAAACTACACTTACACTTCATGCAATAGCAGAGTGTCAAAGACAAGGTGGAGTTTGTGCTTTTATTGATGCAGAACATGCACTTGATGTTATTTATGCTAAAAACTTAGGTGTTGATACAGATAACTTACTTGTTTCACAACCAGATTTTGGAGAACAAGCCTTAGAAATACTTGAAACTGTTATTAGAAGTGGAGCTGTAGATTTAATAGTAATTGACTCAGTTGCAGCTTTAACTCCAAAAGTAGAGATTGATGGTGATATGGATGACCAACAAGTTGGTGTTCAAGCTAGACTTATGAGTAAGGCTCTTAGAAAAATTACTGGTATTTTACACAAAATGAACTGTACTGTAATATTCATTAACCAAATCAGAATGAAAATTGGTATGACAGGATACGGAAGTCCAGAAACTACAACTGGTGGAAATGCACTTAAATTTTACTCTTCTATTAGACTTGATATTAGAAGAATCGCTACTCTTAAACAAGCTGAAAACTCTATTGGAAATAGAGTAAAAGTAAAAGTTGTAAAAAATAAAGTTGCCCCTCCTTTCAAACAAGCAGAATTTGATATCATGTTTGGAGAAGGTATCTCAAAAATGGGAGAACTTGTTGATTATGGTGTTAAACTTGATATTGTCGATAAAGCTGGAGCTTGGTTTAGCTACAATGATAGTAAAATAGGACAAGGAAAAGAGAATTCAAAAGTATTCTTAAGAGAAAATCCAGAAATAGCAAAAGAGATTGAAGATAAAATTCTTGAAGCTATGGGTGTAAATGATGCTGTGCCATTTGATGGTGATGAAAGTTCAGAAGAAGGTGAAGATTAATCTAAGAGAAATTCTCTTAGATTAAATCCCTTTACAACTACAATATACAAAACTACCCCAAATAATCAGAAATCCCCCCAATCACAAAAGAACTTTAAAATAAAATTTTAGATAAAATGATATAAATTTAAATATTTATAGGAGACCTACATGGTATATATTGATAACATTTATGCTGATGAAGTATTAGATTCAAGAGGAAATCCAACAGTTAGAGCGACAGTAATTTTAAGTGATGGGACAAAACAAAGTGCGATTGTACCAAGTGGGGCAAGTACTGGAAAAAGAGAAGCACTAGAATTAAGAGATGGGGATGATAGATTTTTAGGAAAAGGCGTTTTAAAAGCAGTTGAAAATGTAAATACAACAATTGCAAATGAACTAATCGGTCTAAGTCCATACAATCAAGCAGAAGTAGATGCTACTATGAAAGATATTGATGGTACAAGCAATTATTCAAACTTAGGTGCAAATGCTGTTTTAGGTGTATCTATGGCAGTTGCACGAGCTGCAGCAGAATCTTTACATGTACCATTATATAGATATTTAGGTGGAGCAAATGCTATGACTATGCCTGTACCTATGTTTAATATCATAAATGGTGGAGAACATGCAAATAACTCTGTTGATTTTCAAGAATATATGGTTATGCCAGTTGGTTTTGAAAACTTCAATGATGGATTAAGAGCAGTATCTGAAATCTACCAAAATCTAAAAAAAGTAATTGATGAAATGGGTGAATCAACTGCAGTTGGTGATGAAGGTGGATTTGCTCCAAATTTAAAATCAAATGAAGAACCTATTCAAGTTATTTTAAAAGCAGTAGAAAAAGCTGGATATAAAGCAGGTGAGCAAATTGCAATCGCACTTGATGTTGCAGCTTCAGAAATCATCAATGACAAAGGTCTTTATGTATTAAAATCTGAAAATAGAGAATTAACTTCAAAAGAGTTAGTTGCTTATTATGCTGATTTATGTTCAAAATACCCAATTGTATCTATCGAAGATGGTTTAAGTGAAGATGATTGGGATGGTTGGAAAATATTAACTGAAGAATTAGGTTCTAAAATTCAACTTGTAGGTGATGATTTATTTGTTACAAATGCAAATATCCTAGCAGAAGGGATTCAAAAAGGTATTGCAAATTCTATTTTAATCAAACCAAACCAAATTGGATCAGTTAGTGAAACAATGCAAACAATTAGATTAGCACAAAGAAACAATTATAATTGTGTTATGTCTCATAGATCTGGTGAATCAGAAGATGCTTTTATTGCTGATTTTGCAGTAGCTTTAAATTGTGGACAAATCAAAACAGGAAGTACGGCAAGAAGTGATAGAATCGCTAAATATAATAGATTATTGGAAATTGGCTCTGAAATAGCATATGCTGAATATTTAGGGAAACAACCTTTTTTTAAAAAATAATAGTAGAATAATATGGCAGAAAAAAGTAATCGTTTTATAAGTAAAGAAGTCAAACGATTTACTGTAATAGCAATAATTTCTATTGCTATTACACTTTTTCTAAGCTATCATGTGGCAAACTTACTCTTTGGAGTAAATTCTTTTGAGGTCTATAAATCACTTAAAAATAAAAGGTCTTATTTGATTAGTGAAATTAATAGACTTCAAGAGAGTAATGCGAGATTACAAAAAGAATATTTTGAATTAAAAAATTTGGAGCCAGAAGAATGAAATCTTTATCTTTAATTGTTACATCACTATTAATGGTTGCTTCTTTAGAAGCAAGAGAAAATCCGTTTATGCCAACAAAAGCATATGATGATGAAGTTGCAAGACTTATGGAGATAGATCAAAATTATCCACCTGAATTTATGGAGAAAAACCAAGATATTCAAACAGAAGATATGACTCCTGTATTAAGAGAAGGTGATGTAAATAAACCAGCTCCTACTGCTGTTGCAAAAAGTGAAGAAGAGCTGAAAAAAGAGCAAATGGAAAAAGAAGCTCAACTAAGAAAAGAAAAGGAGCTTCAAGAAGCTCTAAAAAAAGTTGCAATTGCTAAAAAAGAAGCTGCAGAAGCAAAATTAGCAAAAGAAAGAGCAATCACAAAAGCTAAAGAACTTGAAGAAAGAGGCCCTGTAGTTTATGTAAAGCCAAGAGCTACAACAGAAATTATGCCAAATGAGACGGAAACTCCTACTATGCAAGATGACACAAAAATGGATGTAAAAAATGTAGAAATACTACCATTTTTAAAACTTGAATACTCAAATGATAAAATGGCTTTAAATACAAAATATAAAATTATGAAAAAATTTTATCTAGAAAATGAGAAAAAATTAATCATTGATTTTAAAGCTAATGTTTCATTTTTTACTAAAAATATAGTTTTAGATTCTACTAACTTCAAAAAAATAACTGTGGGGAATCATGGAGAAGAACACTTTTTTAGAGTTGTTGTAGAAGTAGAAGATATGCCTTCAAATTATGATGTATCTTTTGATGATACTTTAGTTTATATTCTTCCTAAACAATAAGGTATTTAATAATTTTATTATTATCATTACAATTAGAACTTCTAAAATAGAAGCTAATATAAATGCATAATAATAAAATTGCGTAATACTATGATTGTGATATGCCAGAGTAATAACTGCTATTAAAAGAGTAAGTGGCATTGAATGAGAAAGTCCTATCAATAAAAACTTTCCTCCCTTTAAATCTTTCATAAATAAAAATGATGCTACAAATCGTATGAAAATCATAGCTACAACTATCATCAAAGCTTTTACAAATAATCCATCATGAAATAAAGATTGTAACTCAAATGAAGTACCTACATGAATAAAAAATATTGGCACAAGCCAACCAAACCCAAAGTGCTCTAGTTTTGTGGGAAGTGCTTTATTATGCTCAAAAAAAGTTTTGATAAAAGTTCCAGCAATAAATGCTCCAAATGCAACTTCAAGTTTCAGATAAATCATTATAGTAATCAATAAAAAGAAAATAGCCATAGAAACACGAATATCTTGTTCTTGATGATCTTCATCTGGCATAAGATATCTTTTTATCTCAGGATACCACCATAATAAATTATGAAATATCTTGTATATAATTATCAACACAACTAAAAAAGCGGTAAATAACATCATGGTTTTTGCAAATTCCCAGCCAAATCCAACTTCAAGTCCAGCAGAAACTGTTGTTAAAACTATAATAGAAACTATCTCTCCAACAAGACCTATCAGAATAGATAAAGATACCCAATCCTCTTCTCCATACTCTTTTTTAAGTGCAGCTAACATACCTATAGAGATCAAAGGAAGAGTAACTACAAAAATATTACTTAATTCAAAGTACCAAGTAATAATAAAAGATAAAGAGAATAATATAGCATTATAAACAAGTGATTTTTTCAAAATCAAAGGGTCTGAATCTATTATCTTTCTTAAATCGACTTCAAGACCTGCTAAAAACATCAAATATAAAAATCCAAGTTCTGCAACTAACTCAAAAATAGTGTGTTCTGTAATAAGTGAAAAATATACAGCAAGAGCACCCAATATAATCTCAACAGGAACCGTTGGTATTTTAGTAAACTTTGATACTAACGGAGATATAAAAATTATAGTTGAGATTGTAATAATTATTAGGATTTCATCTGTCATTTAGTTTCCTGTTTTTAATCTCTTTCTCTTTTTATTTTGAAGCCTAACTTTTCAAGTTCTTCCATATCTTCAATTGGAGATTTTCCAGCAGTTGTTAAATAATCTCCAATAACAAAGGCATTTGCACCTTTTTCAAAGATTTTATATTGTTCTTCACCAAACATTAACTCTCTTCCACCAGCAACCATGATTTTCATAGCATTTGGCACCATTTTTCTAGCTAGCACAATTAATTCAAATGCCTCTTCTCTTGTAACACTATTTTCGACAATTGGTAAAGCCTTATTTGGATGAAAGAAGTTTAAAGGTACGTTCATAGGTTCCAATGATGCGATTGATTCAAGCATAGAGATTCTTTGCTCTTGAGTTTCACCAAGACCAAAAATTCCACCACATACAAGTCTCAATCCCACTTCTTTTACATTTTTACAGGTTTGATATCTCTCTTGCCAAGTATGAGTTGTAACAATTTGGGGATAATAATCTTCTGCTGTTTCTAAGTTATGATTATACGCATCAACACCAGCTTCTTTTAATGTTTGAAGTTGCTCAACACTTGCAGTTCCATTACAAGCAATTAATATAAGTCCTAGATTCTCTTTTTTTACAGCCTTTGCAGCTTCAACAACAAACTTTAGTCTCTTATCATCTAAGCCTTTTCCAGCAGTTACTAAACAAAATCCATTAGCATTATTTGCTTTTGCTCTTTTTGCTTCTTGGACAATTTGTTCTATCTCTTTTCTTTTATATCTTAATATATCTGCTTTGTATTTTACACTTTGTGTACAAAATTTACAGTCTTCATTACATGTACCACTTTCAATATTACAAATAGCACATAAAAATATTTCTTTATTTTCGTTCATATCTAATCTCTTTTTTTAAAAATTCTTTTTCATTAATATTTCTTGAGTAATAATTAATTATATACTCATTTGGGTTAATTTCCAACAATACACACTCACTCAAAGGTTTCTCCCTAGCGCATATTTCACCAGGATTTAAAAATAAAGTACCTTCTTTATAGTCACTTTCAAACATATGAGTATGTCCAAAAATCACTACATCACTATCCCCATTTAGATAAAAAGGTAAGTGCATAAGTTTAAACTTTACATCTTCTATTTTAAAAAAATAAGGTTCATTTTCTATTTTGTACTCATTTGAAAGACGAACTAAGGAGTTATCATTATTACCATATACACATACATAAGGCAAAGTTGACTCTTTTAATAATTCTAAATTTTCTCTCAAACACAAATCGCCTGCGTGCACTAAGTATTGTGCACCTTGTGATTTTAAAAAATCAATAGCTTCTTTTGTAAAATCAACTTTATTGTGACTATCAGAAAGAACTGCTACTTTCAAGTTTATTTCTCTTTTTTAGCAGTTGTTTTCTTTACTGTTGTCTTTTTTGCAGGAGCTTTCTTCGCTGGGGCTTTTTTTGTTGTTGTTTTCTTTTGTGTTGTTTTTGCAGCAGCTGTTTTTTTAGCTGGTGCTCTTTTTGAAGTTTTAGAATCATTTTCAATAATACTTAAACAATCTTCCAACTCTAAAGAGGCAGCATCTTTACCCTTTGGTATTTTATAGTTTTTTCTACCTTGTTTGATATAAGGTCCATATCTTCCATCAAGAACTTGAATTTTTTCTTTTTCAAAGTTTTTAATAGTAGCCTTTGCTTTTTCTTCATCAATTTGTTTTATTATTTCTAAAGCTCTTGGTAGTTCAACTTTATAGGGATCATCTTCTTTTAGTGAATAATATTTTGTTTTTACTTGCAAATATGGACCAAATCTTCCAATATTTGCTTTAATATCTTCACCATCAGCAGTTTGTCCTACAACTCTTGGAAGAGTAAATAAAAACATCGCTTCATCCATAGTAATCGTATCCATATTTAGATGAGCTGGAATCGCTACAAAAAGAGGTTTTTCCTCATCATCTTTTGTTCCAATTTGAACAAATGGCCCAAATCTTCCTACTCTTGCACTTACAGGTTTTCCAGATTTTGGATCAGTTCCTATTTCTCTTATTTGTAAATAATCTTCTTTATTTACACTCTCTTCCTTTTCATCAATAGTTTTTTTAAAATCTCCATAAAAGTCTTTCATTACTTGTTGCCAAGCAATTTTCCCCTCTGCAATGTCATCAAACTCTTCTTCAACTTTTGCTGTAAATCCTAAATCTAAAATATTAGGGAAGTGATCTGTTAAAAATGAATTTACAATTTCACCAGTTGGTGTAGGTATAAGTTTTTTATCTTCTGATTTAGTTATATACTCTCTTGCTTGAATAGTAGATATTGTAGGAGCATAAGTTGATGGTCTTCCAATTCCTTCACTTTCTAGTTTTTTTACAAGAGAAGCCTCTGTATATCTTGCTGGTGGTTTTGTAAAGTTTTGTTCTAAATCTAATTTTTCTAAATCTAATTTTGTTCCAACTTTAATTGATGGTAATATTTTTTCACTACTATCAAGTGCCGATTCAGGATTATCACTTCCTTCTGTATAAACTTTCATAAATCCAGGGAAGATAATTCTTTGTCCCTTAACTTGGAATTCATACTCTTTATCTTTTCCAGCACTTATTTTATATGTTGTATTTGCTATTTTTGCTGTTTGCATTTGAGTAGCAAGTGTTCTTTTCCAAATAAGACTATAAAGTCTAAATTGTGCATTGTCCACATAAGCTTTTATCATACTTGGTTTTAAACTTAAATCAACAGGTCTAATAGCCTCATGAGCTTCTTGTGCTCCTTTAGCTTTTGATTTGTATACCCTTGGACTTTTTAGGCTATATTCTGCACCATAGGTTTTTTCAATCACTTCTTTAGCTGCACTTGTAGCAACTGTTGAAAGATTTAAGGAGTCTGTTCTCATATACGTAATCAAACCACCCGTATGATTTGGGATATTTTGAATATTTCCTTCATATAGTTGTTGTGCTATTACCATAGTTTGTTTTACAGAATATCCAAGTTTTCTACTAGCTTCTTGTTGTAGTGTAGAAGTTGTAAAAGGCGCTGCTGGATTTCTTTTACTTTCATTCTCTTCTATATCAAAAAGTTCAAAATCCCCTTGATTTATTGAAGCTTCAATTACTTTTGCTTCTTGTTCATTTTTGATTTTTTTTACTTTTCCATCGATTTTTGCTAATTCAGTATTTAACTGAGGATTTATAAAATCAGCTTTTATTTTCCAAAACTCTTCAGGAATAAAGGCTCTAATTTCATTTTCTCTATCAACTATTATTCTAACAGCAACACTTTGAACTCTTCCAGCACTAAGACCATATCTAACTTTTTTCCATAATAGTGGTGAAAGTTCATATCCAACAGCTCTATCTAATATTCTTCTTGCTTGTTGAGCATCAACTAAGTTTTGATTTACTTCCCTTGGATTTTCTAGAGCTTTTAAAATTGCACCCTTTGTAATCTCATGAAATACGATTCTTTTTAGTGGGTTTTTTTCAACTTTAAGTGCAGGGATAAGATGCCAAGCGATAGCTTCTCCCTCCCTATCCTCATCGGCTGCGAGGTAGATAGTTGTATCTTTTGTTATCTCTTTTTTCAAATCAGCAATTACTTTTCTTTTATCCGTGGAAATCAGATATTGAGGTTTGAAATCATCAGCTGGGTCAAATCCCAATTTTGATTTTGGTAAATCTCTTACATGACCCATAGATGCCATAACTTTATAATCTGATCCTAAGAATTTTGAAATTGTTTTTGCTTTTGCTGGTGATTCGACGATAACTAAATTTTTCACTATAAAAATAACCCTTCTGATTTTTTTTGAGCAAGAATTCTAACATAATTAGATTAAAAGCACTTAAGCTTTAAAATTAACATCTTTATCTAAAAAATTATTACCTCTGTTTGTAAATCAATATTAAACTCTGTTTTTACTCTTTCTTTTGCTAGATTTATCAAATAAATTGCATCTTCAAAAGTTCCACCACCATCATTTACTAAAAAATTAGCATGTACTTTCGAAAATGACATTCCATTTTTATTAAACCCTTTTAATCCAACTTGTTCAATCAATCTTCCAGCACTATCTCCTATTGGGTTTTTAAAACAGCTTCCAGCACTAGGAGTTTGTGGTTGATTGTTTCGCATTTTTGTAAAAAGTTCATTCATTTCTTTACTATATCCACTTGATATATTAAATACAAGTTCATAAACTATAGTATCTATATTTGAATATCTATATCCGTATTGTACATCTTCTTTTTTAATATATCCATCTTTTGTCTTAATACAATCAATATAATTAAAAATTTCCCACTCTTTTAAACCGGCATTCATTTTAATCAAACCACCAAGATTTCCAGGAAGTTTTCCAAGAAATTCAAAATTTGCTAGATTATTTCTTTTTGCATAAGATAAAAGTTTACCAGATTTTGTAGCACATCCAACATAAAGTTTATCTTCTTTTTGTTCTATATAATTAAATTCTTCACTTAAAACTGCAAATTTTGGAGGAGTATTTGAGACTAGAAGATTATTTGCACGACCAATTATTTGATAGTCGCTATAATCTCCTATTTCATTTATAACCAATACATCCACTATTGGTCCTATATGAATTGATGAATATTTTGAAAAGTCGATACTCTTTGTGTAGTTATTCATTATTCTCTATTCATTATTACTTATTACGAAGTTCTTCATATTCACTTGGAATTAAAAACTCCCTTGATTTAACAAGACTATTATAGAAGCCATGTTTATACCCTAGTTCATATAGCTTATCTAAGGCCTCATATTGAAGTTCACTCAAACTTATAGAATCATCATTTGCATAAAGATCTAAATACTTATCAAGTGTTGGAGCATCAACTCTTATAAGTCCTCGCTCCAATAACATATCAGATAATATTTTCTTATTTTTATTTGCAACATGAACTGCTTTTATTAGAGTATTTTCATAATCAATTGCATAATTTAGTGGAATTGATCTTCTTAAACACATTCCACCAAGGGGAAGAGGTAAATCTTTTCCAGCTAACTCTTGCCAAATATCCCAAATCTCACGTTCAACTTCTAAACTATCATCATAATTTAAAATTGATTCATGGATTAAAACACCTGCATCAACAGTACCATCAATTACAGCTTGTTCTATATCTAAAAAGTTCATATAAGTAATTCTTGCATCTGGATAAGCGATTCTAAATAGAAGTCCATTAGTTGTATATTCTCCACTTAAAGCCACTTTGAAGTTTTTCTTTAATTTTGTCTTTTTTTTCTTTACTAATTTTGGTCCATAGCCATTACCAAAGGAAACTGCTGTTTTTAAAAGTGCATAATCATCTTTTACAAAAGGATATAAAGCAAAAGAGATTGCACAAATATCATATTCACCTCTTAAAGTAGCTTGGTTTAAACTCTCAATGTCATCTGCAATATTATCAAATATTGTATCTTTTGGAGTAACCCAACCAAATTTTATAGCATAATACATAAATATATCATCGGCGTCTGGTGAATGTGCAACACTAATTTTTTTCAAAGTCTATCCTTCTTTTTTTATGAAAAAGATTGTATCAAGTTATGGTTTTATCTTTGGTTATATAAAAATATGAATGAGTATTCAAAAGCTTTGCTTTCTTTTTATTAAAAGAGTATAATTAATTAATCTAATTAAGGAGATTATTATGAAAGCATGTAAATTAGTCCTTGGACTTTTAGCAGCAGCAACATTAGTTTCAACACTTAATGCTACTGATTATACACAAAGAGGACCTTCAAGTTTTGAAGAGTATGACACAAATAATGATGGTTTTGTATCTGAATCTGAATTTTATGATTTAAGAGCAAAAAAAATGGAAGCAAAGGCAAATCAAGGTATGAGAATGAAAAATGCAGCAAATGCTCCAACTTTTGAAAGTTTTGATACAAATGGCGATAAAAAACTAAGTAAAGAAGAACTTTTAGAAGGTCAAATGAAAAATATGAAACAAAACATGAATCAAAAAGGTATGGGAAATAAAATGAACTCTGGCCAAGGTATGAATAAAGGTCAAGGTATGGGAAAAGGAATGAATAATTCCAACCAATAACTCTCTTCACAAGGTCATATTTATGACCTTGTGTTTTTTCTAATATCCAGCTATTTGAATATAATAAGAGATAGTTTCAAGTATATTTTGAATAAAGAATATTGAAATAATCATAAACACTGCACAAGAAGCAACAATCACTTTACTAGTAGTTGTAGCATTTACCATAAATTTTATTCCTTCAACACTTGGCTCTTTTAAGAACATATAAACTATTGGTCTTAGATAATAATAAGCTGCAATTGCAGAGTTTAAAGCCATAATAAGAGCCAATACCATATACCCACCATTAACAGCTGCTCCTAAAAGATACATTTTCCCCCAAAACAGTGCAAAGGGAGGCAGTCCGGCAAGAGATAGTAAAAACAATCCAAAAATAACAGCAGTCATAGGAGATATTTTAATAAGTCCAGCATATTTTTCTAAAGCATGATCTGAACTAAAAGTACTATAATCTTTACTTCTATTTAGCCATAACATAGCAAAAGCACCAAGATTTGTAATTGAAAATAAAATCCAATATAAAAACATAGCCGTTGTTGCTTGTGTTGTACCTATCATAATTGCAGATAAGGCAAAACCTGCATTTGAAATAGAAGAATATGCTAACATTCTATTTACATCTTTTTGAAGTAGTGCTATTACATTTGGAATAGTCATTGTTAAAACAATAATTGCTATTAAAATAGCTTCTACAAACATATTTCCAGAAGAGACAAATATCTCAAAAAATCTTAAAGCTACAACAAAACCTGCCATTTTTGGAACAATTGACATAAACCCAGCAAGTGAAGCAGTTGAGCCTTCATATACATCTGCAACCCAAACATGAAAAGGTACTAAAGAAAGTTTAAATCCAAGAGCAGCTAAGATAAATACAATTCCAAGTAATATAAGAGGATAGTTTTCAAAATCACTTGTAAAAAGTACTTCTGAAATCTTACCAAACTCTACGGTTCCTGTTATAGCATAAAAAATCATTGACCCAAAAGCAAAAAAGGCAGCAGCTAGTGCACCCATTGTAAAATATTTTATTGCAGCTTCTATTGCGTTTGCTCTATTGTGCATAGCAATAATCGTATATAAAGCCATTGAGGCTGTTTCAAGTCCTACAAATATCAAAATTAGTGAATCAGAACTAACCATAAATTGAAAACCTGCAATCATAAATAAATATAAGGCATAAAATTCTGGATATCGTTGTTCATTGAATCTTTGTTTTGTAAATGATAATAATATAAATAAGATAGAAGCAATTACCATAATTGCTTGAGCAAGAATTGAAATACCATCAATCATCATCAAGTCAAACATACCTCTAACATCACCATTATAAGTTACTACTGCTACTAAATCTACTATTAAAAATAAAACAGCCAACATAATATACAAAGACTTGTCAAGTTTTTTATTTGCCAAATCTATGCATAAAATAATTAAAGCTCCTACAATGGCAATTGACATAGGAACTAAAGTTTGAATATTTAAATTTGCAAAATCAATTGAAATAGCTGGTATCATTATTTTGCCTCCCCAATTGTATTTGACGACATAAGTTGTGCTTTAGAAGCTGGTTGCTGTGCTTTTATTTGCATAACTTGAACTAAATGTTTCACAGAAGTATTAACTGGTTCTAAAATAGGTTTTGGATAAATTCCTAAAATAATAACCAAAGCAACTAAAGGAATAAGTGCGACTAACTCTCGCCCCTTTGCATCTTCTAAACTCTCATTATTTGTATTTGTTATTGGTCCAAAAAAAGTCTTTTTATATAAAACTAACATATAAACGGCCCCTAAGATAATAGTGAGTCCAGCAATTATGGTAAAAAGTGGTGATACTTTAAAGAATCCCAATAAAGATAAAAACTCTCCCACAAAACCAATAGTTAAAGGCAGACCAATCGAAGCCATAAGCATAATTGCAAAGATTGTTGCATACTTTGGCATAACCTTAGCCAAACCTCCAAATTCACTCATCATTTTAGTATGTCTTCTATCATAAATCACACCTACAAGCATAAACAGAGCTCCTGAAACAATACCATGTGAAATCATCAAAAATATTGAACCACCAATTCCTTCAACATTTAAAGCAAATGTTCCTAAAATAATAACACCCATATGAGATACTGAAGAGTATGCAATCACTTGTTTTATATCTTCTTGGGCATAAGCTACCATTGCTGTATAAACTATAGCAATAAGAGCTAATATTGCCATTGGTATCATATAATATACTGCTGCATCTGGAAACAGTGGAAGTGAAAATCTTATAAATCCATAAGTTCCCATTTTAAGCAATACCGCAGCTAGTATCACTGAACCAATTGTTGGAGCTTGTCCGTGCGCATATGGAAGCCAAGTATGAAATGGCACCATTGGAACTTTTATAGCAAAGCCTAAGAAAAAGGCTACAAATAACCAAAGTTGCATATCAAATGGCAATATCAGCATATTCCAATCTAAAAGATTAAAACTCCAAGAACCTGCTGTCACATAATATACATAACCTAAATAAAGCATACCAAGAAGCATCACTAAAGAACCAGTGAAAGTATAAATAAAGAATTTAATTGAAGCATAAATTCTTAAATTTCCACCCCATGCTCCTATTATATAAAGCATTGGAATAAGTGATAACTCCCAAAATAGATAAAATACAATTGCATCTAAAGCTAAAAATACACCTACCATAGTCATCTCTAAAAATAACACAGTAATAATCATATTTTTTAAAGCTCTTTTTTCAGTTAATCCTATAATTGATATAAAAGTCATAAAAGTAGTCATAAGAACTAAAAATAGTGAAATACCATCTATTCCTACAACATAACTGATTCCATAAGCATCAATTAATGGTGCTGTTTCTAAAAACTGCATATCAGGCATTGAACTATCAAAGCCATACCAAACTAATAGTGAAATGAAAAACTCAACGGCTGTTACAATAATTGCATAAGTTCTAATAGAATCACTCTTTACTAAAAACCCTATAAATGCAGCAAATGCCGGAAAAAATATTAAAATTGATAAAATATGTTCCATACTTTCTAACCCTTTACTTTAAAAACCCAAGCGCTACACTTAGAACTAATAATAAAACAAACCCATAAACCATCACTTTTAATAGTGTCGATAAATTACTTGATTGAAGAGGTCTAACCCCTTTACCTGAGGCATAAACCAGTTTTCCAATACCATCAACAATAAAATCAATAATTTTAAGATCAATATATTTCCATGCAAATTTACTCATTGCCAAATATGGTTTTGTTATTACATACTCTAAAAAATGAGGCATGAAATATTGATTTGCTAATAGTTTATAAAAGAAGCTATCTTTTACATTTTCACTAAAATAAGTACCTGCTCTTACATACCTAAGTGTTGCAAATAAGACTCCAGCGATTGCCATGGCACTTGTAACTATAATAAGTACAAGTACAACTTCTTCATGAACATGAACATTTAATCCTGGTAATACTTTTATTATCATCTCTTCAAAAGAATCTTTAAACCAACCTGTAACAATTGCAAGTATTGCAAGTGGGCTCATAGCTGCTATTACAAAGCTATAAGTTTCATGTGGATGATAACCAAGCTTTTTAAATCTCTCTTCACCAAAAAATACATACATAACAAGTCTAAATGAATAAAAAGCAGTCAAGCCAGCTGTTACCCAAAGAATAGTCCATAAAATATATTCATGAGCACCAAAGGCAACTTCTAAGATTAAATCTTTAGAATAAAATCCTGCAAGTGGCCAAATACCTGAAAGAGCGGCAGAAGCTATTATCATAATAATAGCCGTACCTTTCATGTGCTTATATAGTCCACCCATATTTTTTATATTTATCTCATCATTTAAAGCATGCATAACATTTCCAGCTCCTAAGAAAAGAACTGATTTAAAAAAGGCATGGGTTGCTAAATGGAATAATGCCACCCAATAAGCTCCAAGACCAGCTGCTACAAACATATATCCAAGTTGAGACAAAGTGGAAAATGCAATGATTTTTTTAATATTAGAAGCTACCATTGCTTGAGATGCTGCAAATACTGCAACAAAAGCACCAAGACAAGCGATACCATAACCAACTTCTGGAACAGCTGTAAAAATTACATTTGCTCGCACAAGTAAATAAACCCCAGCTGTTACCATAGTCGCTGCATGAATTAGTGCAGATACTGGTGTTGGACCTTCCATTGCATTTGCAAGCCATTGATTAAATGGAAATTGTGCTGATTTACCCATAGCACCAATAAAAAGGAAAATTGCAATTGCTATAATAATTCCATGGGACAAGTTTCCAACATTTGCAAATACGACATCATATTGAAGAGAGCCTAGATTCCAGTAAATCAAAAATATTCCAACTAACATACCTAAATCTGCAACTCTATTCATAATAAAAGCTTCATTTGCTGCATATGAAGGTGAGATTGAAGAGTAAGGTGAAAGAGTAGAATATGGTGAAGTATATACATCTTTTGATTTTGCTTTATCTTCTTTGTGATACCAAAATCCAATCAATCCCCAAGAACAAAGACCAACCCCTTCCCATCCAATGAACAATCCAGCAAAGTTATCACTCATAACTAATATCATCATAGAAAAAACAAAAGCTGATAACCAAGCAAAATATCTATTAAATGATTTGTCATGATCCATATAACCAATTGAATGAATATGAACCATAGTTGAAACAATAGTTACGACTACCATCATCGTAGCACTAACTGCATCTGCTACAAAACCAAAAGGAATACTAAGATTTCCTATTACTATCCAATCCATAAGTTTTACACTTATTATCTCATCTGATGAAATAATATTAAAAAGTAAAATCAATGAAGCAACCATAGAAACAGCTAACATCAAACTTGTGAAAATCCCAGTAAACAAAGTTTTAGGTTTCATTGAAAATAGTGAGGCAACTATTGAACCAACTAAAGGAGCAAATAACGCAATATATACAAATTTTTCCATTTACCCCTCCATATTTTGTAAAGTATCTAAGTTGATAGAATTTTTTCTTTTATATAATAAAATTAATAATCCCAAACCAACAGCAACTTCACTTGCAGCAATTGCTATTATAAAAAATGCAAACATTTGACCTGTCAAATCTTGATGGAAATGTGAAACAGCAGCAAGTCCGATATTCACAGCATTTAACATTATCTCTGTTGAAAAAAATAGCATTAAAAGATTTTTTCTTCTAATCACACCTACTAAACCTAAACAAAATAGAAGTGATGAAAGTATTAAATACTCATTTAAACTCATTTGCTATCCTTTTCATTTGATGATTCAAGGGCATCTATTTCATCTTCACTAAGTTCTGAATATGATACATCCATCTTTTTACCAGCAAGTATAATTCCACCTATCATTGCAACTAATAACATTACAGCTGCAACTTCAAAGGGAACTAAAAATTTTGTAAATAAAATAACCCCAACATCTTGAGTATTTCCATACTCTGGATGAACTGCATAATCAGAAATTATATTAGTTGATATAATTGGAGAAAGAAAAGCTACAACCGTAATAAGTGCTGCTAATCCACTAAATAAAAATACTAATCTTGGGTTTTGAATTTTTTCTTTTACTTCACTCATAGAATCAAAAAACATCATTCCAAAAGCATAAAGAGCCATAACAGCACCTGTATAAACTACAATTTGTACGATTCCTAAAAAATCTGCATTTAACAAAAAGAAAAAAGCAGAGATAAAAATCATACCAGCTGCCAGAGAACTTAGTGCATATAAGGCATTATTTGTAAATACTGTTATTCCAAACATAAATACTGTCAAGATTGCAAACAAATAAAAAGCTACTATTTCAAACATCATATCTCCTAATACTCTAGTGGAGTTTTTTTGATTTTTTCATCAGCATCAGGAGATACTGCACCAAAACCTGGATACTCTTGTTGTTGTGCTAATTTATCAAGTGGAGTTAATAAATCATCTTTTACAACAAAGTGCGCTCGTTGTTCTCCTGCATTTTCATATCTTCCCCCATGAACAATGGCAAGTTCTGGACAAACCTCAGCACAATATCCACAGAAAATACATCTACCGAAGTTTATTGTATATTCTAAAACCTCTTTTCTAGAGTTTTCATCAATTCGTGTATCCATTCTAATACAATCAGAGATACAAATTTTTTCACAAAGTCCACATCCAATACATCTGTTTTCACCTGATTCTAAAAGACCAAGTAGTTTATGTACAGCTCTATATCTAGGTCCTATTGGTAGTTTTTCAGCAGGATATTGCACTGTGTGCATTTGTTTATTAAATAAAGCTTCTCTCATCATATTAAAAGTAACTCTTAGTCCAGTAAAAAGTTCCCCTTTTATTGATCTTTTAAATATTTGTTTAAACTCTTGCCAAGGAGTTTCAGGAGAACTATTATCTTGAATATTTATATAATCATGCTCGCTTATATTTCTATTTTTTAAATCTTCTAAATTCATCCTATACTCCCAACTATCATTACAAATGCACCAGTAAGTAAAATATTAACTACTGCTAGTGGCATTAATATTTTCCAACATAACCACATCAATTGATCTGGTCTGACATGTGGCCAAGAAGCTCTTGTCCATAAGAAGAAAAATATTAAAAATGATACTTTTAAAATAATCGCTAATCCACCTGGAATAAACCATAAATCATTGTACCCACCAAGAAAAATCAGTGAAATCAAAAATGAGATTGTAAATAAATTTGCATATTCACCTATAAAAAACATTCCCCATCTCATTCCAGAATACTCTGTTGCATAACCTGCAACAATTTCAGCTTCATGTTCAAGTAAATCAAATGGTGTTCTGTTTGTCTCTGCAAATCCTGCCATCACAAAAAGAATAAAAGCCAAGGGTTGAGTCCAAATAATCCAAGAAGTAAATCCTGCACTTTGATACTCATTTATATCAATTAAAGATAAAGAACCCACTAACATAAGAGGTGCTAAAAGAGCAAGTCCAGATACAACTTCATAAGATAAAAGTTGAATGGCAGTTCTTGCCCCTCCTAATAGTGCCCATTTATTTCCACTACTCATACCAGCTAATAAAGGCCCATAAAGTCCAACTGAAGCCACACCCATTACAAATAAAACACCCACATTGATATCTGCAATAATTGGTCTAATCGTATATCCAAAGATTTCAAACTCTGGGAAAAAGGGAACTGCGGTCATTGCAATAAAGGCTGTGGCTGCTGTTATAATTGGAGCAATCATAAAGATTGGTTTTACAGCATTTTGAGGAATAAAATCTTCTTTTGTAAATAGTTTTATCCCATCACAAACAATTTGTAATAATCCATAAGGTCCAACATTTGTAGGTCCCAATCTTCTTTGCATAAAAGCTAATATTTTTCGTTCAATATAAGTTGTAAACCCAGCAATTGCTGAAAATACAGCTAATATAACTACAGCTTTAACGATTGTCTCAATTATAATACTTGTCTCCATATTACACCTTTTTCACATTTGCACTTGTAAATCTATATCCATCAAAAAGAGCTTTTGTATTTAACTGTTTTTCAAAGCTTGATACATATGCAATTTCCCCTGATACTTGATTATCAAAATAAACATTTACTTCTATTTCACTTCCATTTGCACTTAATAGTACTTTATCTCCAACACTTAATTCCAACTCTTCTAAAAATGACTCATTTGCAAACATTCCACTTTCTAAATTATCTTTAAACTCATGGGCTATTGCTGTGAATTCATTGAATTGATTGATTGGATTTGCTTTATAAATAGTTATTTCTGAAGAATTAACTTCAAAACTTGCATTTTGTTTTTTGGCTATTTCATCACTTGAATCCACATCAAGGGTATTTAAAATATAACCTCTATGTTCACTCCAATCATTTGCAAAGTAGTTAGTTAAACTATCAAATTCAAGAGCTTGGAAACCTTTATCTACTGGTAAAGATTTTGTATACAAAATAGTGTGTTCAACTTCTGTTCCAAGTAAGGTATTTGCAATATCATTTAATACATAACCCTTATAAGGTAAAGCTGCATTTGTAGGAACAACTCTTTTATCTATATTTGCAAATGTTCCTTCTTGTTGGTTAAGAGCTGGCATATCTAAATCTCCATCTCCTAAAGCTGATAGTTGGAAATCTGCTTTTACATTGTATCCTACGCAATAACTTCCTTCAACTTCATCTAAATCACAAATCAAACTAACCCCTAAAGTGTTTGTAGAAGTAGGGATAATCACAACTTTAAATTGCGTATATTTTTCTACTAAGGCTGCTAATTTTGCAAGATTTTGTGAATTTGGATGAGTGATTAAATCTTCACCTAAAATCAAAGTGTAGCTATCTTTTTTATCTTTCATAGCTTCAATAGTTTCAAGTAGTGTTGCATCTGCATTTATCTCATCAAGTAATCTTGTATATTCATACTCAACTTCTTTTGTAACTTTTTTAGGAACCATCTTAGTTACTTCTTTTTCTTCACCACTCTCTTCATCTTTTACAATAGATACTACTTTTTCTTTTATCATCTCTGTAATAGATTTAACTCTTGTCTCTTTATATGAGTTAAGAGTTGTTTGAATATTTTCTGGCAAGTTTTCACCAAATCTATCTAAAATAAAGTATAAAATAGACTCTTCTGCTAGTGGATTATGATAAATAAACTCTGTAGTTTTTCCCCTTTTACCACATTGTTCCATTACTGGATCACCCATTGGATGAAAATATAATCCAGCTCCCTTATTCATAACAACTGAGTTATTAAAAGCATACTTTGTATTTGGAGAATCAGATTTTAAATAAGAGCCAACAGAAATTACAAAGTTAGAGTTATGTATATCTTTTAAATCTGCACTATAAAGTGATTTACCACTAACACTTGAATATGCATCAAGAAATTTTTTATAAGATAAGGCATCATTATTTATAAGTTTATATGCAAACTTCTCTTTTAATTTTTGTAAAATAAAAGCCTCTTCATTTGTAATAAATGAATTAAACTTAATAGTATCAGCTTTTTTAAATGCTTCAATTGCTTTATCAAAAGCTACCTCATCTTGGCTTTCAACTCTATTTTCAAAGTCATATCCAAATCTAGCAGCGCCATTTATTGAAGCATAATGATGTTCATTTGTAACCCTATAGATTTTTTGCACATTATGATTTACTATTGACTCATGTTTCACTTCATAATAAAGCAAGGCACAATCACTTGAGTGAGGATTTGCTGCTGGTATTTTTGTAAGCTCCCAAGAGTTTGATTTATATTGGAAATCATTTGATACAAGTGCTCCCACGGGACAAACAGAGATACACTCTCCACAATCAACACACTTATCTTCTTCAAATCCTATAAGTGATTTATTTAGTTTATTCCACATAGCATATGCATCTTTTGGCATACTTGCTTTAAACACACTAGGAAGAGCGTCAGCTCCTCTTTTTACAGTTGATAAAGCATTTGAACCAATCATATCTTTACATACTGTTACGCACTTCTCACAAACAATACAAAGTCCTGGGTCATAATTCATAACTCCCCAATGTTCCCTTGGTCTGTTTACATCTCTTATGGCATAGCTTTGAGAATCTACTTTTTGATAAAGAGTATAGTTTTGAAGTTCACAATCACCACTTTGATCACAAACTCCACATTGTAATGGATGATTTACATCATAAACTTCCATTACTGCTCTTCTTTCTTTTTCTATATTATCAGTTGTAGTTGTGATATTCATACCATCTTTTGCTTTTGAATTACAGGCATAGATTTGTTTTCCATCAGATTCAACTAAACATAATCTACAGGCTAATGTTGGTGAACATCTAGTTAAATAACAAATCGCAGGTATAAATATTCCATTTGCTCTAGCAATATTTAGTACACTTTCACCCTCTTTTGCCTTTAACTCTTTGCCATCAATTGTTAAAGTAATCAAGTCACTCATTCTTCAACCTTTTCAATTTTTACTTGTTTATACCTATAGCCTCGAGATAAGAAACTACTATCTTCTTCATTTACACCACAAATTGCAATAGTACCTTGTAAATTTTTATCTAAAATAAAAGTTTTTTGAACAGAATCTTTTCCATAATTTAAAAAGATATCATCTTTATCTTGCACTTTTGCAACTCTAGCAAATGATTCACTTCCATATACAAAACTATCATCTTCATCTGTGTTATATTTATAAATTACTGTTCCATTATATGAACTTAACTCTTCAACATCTTCGAGAGTTTCATTTGAAGTTATTTCATCATCTGTTAATATAACTACATTAAAATCAGTAAACTCTTCAAAAGCTTTTAGCATAGAGTATAGATTGTCTACTCTTTCATGGGTAAATAAATCTTGCCCTATAATTATAGTTTTGTTTTTTTTATCTAAAGATCTTTTAACCATCTCTTCAAACTCTTCTTCCCCGGCACTACTTTCAGCGGAGATATAACCATGATCTAAGTCTTTTAAATATTTTTCTAAAGAAGCACTTCTATTTTTTGTAAAAAAATCTAAAAGTAGAGCTAAAACTCCCTCTTCACTTCCAACTTCATACTTTAAAAACTGTGTATAGAAAAGTTTTAAATCAATATCATCTATAGGATGCATATAAATAAATTCTGCTTCATTTTTTGCAATAGCTTCTAAAATCAAATCTTTAACTTCTTCGTTATCTCTTGAAATCATTGAACCTAAACATATAATGTAATCACTTTTTGAAACTATTTCTAAATTTGTATTTTTATTCATCATCTTCATCTTCTTTATCTTTTTCTTTTTTTGGTTCTTCTTCAAACGGTTTTATTTCTGGTTTTACTTTTTTTACAACTATTGTCCAATCTACTTCATTGAATTTTAAAGAGTTCATTAAAGTATATCCAGCTTCATAAATAACATCAGCTGATTTTTGGATATGTGAAAAATCTCCTATTTCAAAAAGAAATATTGCATTTTCACCATCTTTTATATCTTTATCCATAAGTTCTAGCATTCTAGAATAAAAATCATCTTTTAATGGTCTTAAATCATATCTTTTCATATATCTACTCCTTATCTATCAATCTCACCAAAAACTACGTTCAAGTTACCAATAATAGTAACAACGTCAGCTAATTGGTGACCAACTAATATTTCTTCCAAAATAGATGTATGCCAAAAAGAAGGAGCTCTTACTTTCATCTTATAAGCATAAGGACTTCCATCACTTACAATCATAAATCCTAACTCACCTTTTGGTGATTCTGTTGCCACATAAACTTCACCACGAGGTGGTCTCATACCTTGAGTTACTAAAACAAAGTGTTGCATCAAGGCATAATTTTGAGTCATAATATCCTCTTTTGTAGCTGAGATATATTCAGGCTCATTTGCCATAAGTTGTGAAGGAGAAGCTTTATACATAGGGACTAATTGTCTTAATATTTTTGATGATTCTCTCATCTCTTGCATATGCACTTGATATCTTGCAAAACTATCCCCAGCAGTTGCTATTGGTATATCAAAATCAAGCTCTGGATAGATACCATAAGGCATCTCTTTTCGCAAATCCCATTTTTGACCAGTAGCTCTCAATATTGGTCCTGTACATCCCCAAGATTTTGCTGTTTCATTATTTATTACTCCAACATTTTCAAGTCTCATTCTCCAGATTCTATTATCTGTTAAAAGTGCTTCATATTTTGGTATTTCCACAGCTAAGATGTCTAAATACTTCTCTAAATCTTCACACCAATTATCAGGTAAATCTAAAGGTACTCCTCCTATTCTAACTGCACTATGAGTAAGTCTTGCTCCACAATAGTCTTCTATCAAATCTAAAGCAAACTCTCTTTCTCTAAAGGCATATAAAAATACAGACATTGCTCCCACATCTAAAGCATGAGTTGCAAGCCAAAATAGATGAGAGATTATTCTATTTAGCTCTATTAACATAGTTCTTATTATCTCTGCTCTTCTTGGTGCTTCTATTCCTAATAGCTTCTCAACTGCTAGGGCAAATCCATAATTATTTGAAGTAGAGGCTATATAATCCATTCTATCAGTTGTGGGCATGAATTCATTATAAATCATATTCTCACCCATTTTTTCCATACCTCTATGTAAGTATCCAATATGAGGCCTAGCTTTTACTATCTCTTCACCTTGCAGTTCTAAAATAAGTCTCATTTGTCCGTGAGCAGATGGATGTTGTGGTCCAAAATTGACCACCATAGTATTATCTTCTCGCTCAAAGTTTATATTTTCAAAAAAAGGTTTTAGTCTATTGGTTTGTTGCATTATCTACCTTCTCTCATCTAATATTTTTGATTTTTTCTCATCAAAATCTTTAACAAGTCGTTTTCCGAAAAGTTTAACTCCACCCTCTTCTGTATAAGCAAGTGGGGTTTCTTTTTCTTCTCCCTCAACTATTGGTGTTCCAAAAGGAACTTCATGACCCAATCTTGAAAATCTTGTAGTGTCATATCTATCAATAGCTGCATCGTCTCTCTCTTCTGGACCTATTTCTTCTCTTGCTTCTTTTCCAAAAATATGATCTACTTCGTACCATTGTGCAACTTCATCACCATGAAGAGGATATGTCTTTCTTAAAGGGTGGTCATACCAATCATCAGGCATAAGTATTCTTTTCATATTTGGATGATTTATTACTTTTACACCATACATATCGTACATTTCACGCTCTGACCAATTTGCCATTTTAAATAAAGAGTAAACTGACTCTATAGTTTGTTTTTCTTCAATAAAACACTTAACTCTCATTCTTTTATGTTTACTCATAGAAAGCATTTCATAAAAGATTTCAAAACCACTTCTAGCAGATAAATAATCTATTGCAGAAAGTTCCATAAGCATGTCATATTCTAACTCTTCTTTTAAAAGTTTTAGTGTAGTTACATTATCTTTTGGGTTTATATATATTACTAACTCTTTATTTTCAACATAAGCTTCTAGTATTTGAACTTTTGAACTTATTTTTTCTATATCTTTTTCATAGATTTCATCACTTCTGGGATCACTTCTAGGAACCATAGGAGAGACAAAAAATCTATCAGTGTAGTATGATTTTTTTTGTACATTATCTTTAGGAGTATATTTTCTCATTATACTAACCTCTTTTTCTTTTTAGATAAAAATGAAGATTCTCTTCTTATTTTCTTTTGAAGCATCATAAGTGCATATTGTAAGGTTTCAGGTCTTGGAGCACATCCAGGAAGATAAATATCCACAGGTATTACTCTATCTACTCCTTGAACAGTGGCATAGGTATTAAACATTCCACCTGTATTTGCACATGACCCCATAGAAATAACCCATTTAGGATCTGGCATTTGGTCATATAGTCTTCTCATATATTCAGCATGCTTTTTTGTCAAAGTTCCAGCAACAATAAGTACATCTGCTTGTCTTGGACTTGCTCTAAATATAGTTCCAAATCTGTCAAAATCGTATCTTGAAGCACCAGATGCCATCATTTCTATTGCACAACATGCCAAACCATAAGTTAAAGGCCATAAAGAGTTACTTCGTCCGAAGTTTACAATTTTGTCAACAGTTGAAAGAGCAATAGGTGCTCCTCCATCTTGAAAATATTTTATTTTATGCTGTGCCATTCAAGCGCTCCTTTTTTCCATGCATAAATAAAGCCAATAGTTAATAAAACAATAAATAGAATCATTTCCACAAATCCAAACCAACCTAGAACTTTAAAATCAACTGCCCATGGAAACATGAAGATAATCTCTATATCAAATAAAATAAATAATAAAGCCATAAGATAAAATTGCACAGAGATTGTATTTGGCTGTTTTGTAACTTCTGGTCCACATTCATAGTATGTAGTTTTTAGTTTTTCTGTATCAAGTCTTGCCATTTTTCTACTTACAAGCCTTGCTAACCACACTGTTGCAATAAAGGCACCAAAGGTTAAAACAAACATGATAAAAACACCAAAATACGGATGGGAGAAATCCATATGAGTCATAATTATATCCTTAATTTATTTATATTTAAAGAATTTAGTTTTTTCATTTTAAGTTATATTCAGTTAGATATTAGCAAAAAGCTTTTAAATCTAGACTTAATATTTATGCATATAAAATATGCATCTATTAAAAAATTTATTCCATATTTACACACTTGTACGATAAAACTATTTCATTATGGATTTATAATAAGCCTAGCTTAAAATAAAATAAACAGTTTATATTAGTTTTTTTAATAACCACTTCCAAAGTTCTATATATGCAATATTTATTCCATTATTTTACTCTTAACTCTTTTAAACTATAGAAATAATTTTTTCTCATCTTTTATTAAGGCACCTTTTTATATTATCATCACTTAAATAACTTAATATAAATGAGGAAAAATGAAACTACTATCATCGTTACTTTTTATTGCTCTATTTTTTGTAGCTTGTTCAAATATTAATCCAGAAAATAGAACTATAGAATCAAAAGAAATCTTAATCCAAAAAGCAAACAATAATAATATTGATGCAATGTTAGACTTAGTAAAATATTACAAGTTCCCAGAGACAAAAGAAGGGTTATATTATTTTAATAAATGGTATCCCCTTATAGAAAAAAGCAAAGATACCCAAGGGCAAACAAATATTGCAGAAATCTATTATAAATATGCAGATATGTTTATAAATGGAAAAGAAAAAGCTACTAATTTACTAATTAAAACATCTGACTTAGGAGACATAAAGTCTTCAGTGCTTCTTATAAAAATATATTTAAAAGGATATGCAAGTAAAGATGCAAATAAATTATTAAATAAAATAATTGATAAATTATCAAAAGAACAATTGTCAGATTTGTACACTGAATTTTCAAAAAAATACAATAGTAAACCAGCAGATAAAATTTTAGAAACAATGAAAAACAAAGGTTATGAAGAACCTTTTATAGTAAAAATGAAATATTTTAGATCATTGATATATAATAAAAAAGATACTGAGAAAGAAAAGGTCTCAACTTTTGTAAATGAAGTAATTGCTTCTAAAAATATAGAAAATATGATTACAACTGCACAACTACTTAGAAGACAATATTATTATAGAAATGATGCAATTAGAGTATATGAAGAGGTTATAAAGTATGATCATTCAAATGCTCAAGCTTATTATGACATTTATAGAGTCTTTAGCTTTTCAAGAGAAAAAGATGGTCTAAATATAGATAAAGAAACGGCTATAAACTACTTAGAAAAAGCTTCTGATTTGTCTAATGAAGATGCTTCGAACGAATTATTAAGAATATACGCAAAATCACAAGAGTATATAAAAGAGTATGTAAAGTTAAAAGAAAAACTACTTCAAAAGGATAAAGGGAAACTGGTATTAGCAAAATATTATAAAACCCATGGGAAAAATAATGCTGCAAATGAACTTTTTGAAGAACTTGCAGAAAAAGGTAATATTGATGCAATAATTGAAATCACAACAAGAACTCAATCAAAATATAATTTTGACCCAGAAGAGTTTCAACTAATAAAAAAGTGGCAAGAGTATGCTATAAAAAGTGATGATAAAGAACTTAAAAAAGAAATAATTAAAAAAATAACATTAAGTTACCGTAAGAAATATTTTACAGACTTTTTAGAAGAATTAAAAAAATCAGATACTCAAGATTACAAAAATATTTTAACACTAAGAAATCTTGCAAAAGAAAGCTATCGTGCTTATGATTATCAAGAAGCTATAAAATACTACACTTTAGCATCTTCTTATGGTGACATATTTAGTAAAAGAAGCCTTGCCAAACTTTATTTAGATAGTAAGGTAAACAAATATGATGAATCAGTCAAAATACTAGAAGAACTTACAAATAAGGGAGATGAAGAAGCAAGAAAAGATTTAATATCACTTTATACATACCCTCCATATGGATATGAGAAACAACCACTAAAAGCAATGGAAATATATAAAAAATATGCACTAAAAGGTGATATTAGGTCTATTGAAAAATTAACTATTTTCTATATTTGTGATACTTGTGGAAATGGAAAATATATAGATTATAAAGAAGGAATTAAATACCTTAATCAACTAATAAAACTACGAGGAGAAGCTAGAGACTATGCAACACTTGCTTGGCTTTACAACTATGGAAAAGGCGTAGAAGTTAACTTAGAAAAAGCAAAAGAGAATTATTCAATAGCAATAGATAAAGGATATAAATCTGGATATTACAGACTTGCAAATCTATATTATCATGATGATAAAACTTTACCAATAATAAGACTTGATTATAATGAAGCATTAAAATACTTAAAATTGGGATATGAAGAACATGACAAAGATAGTGCCTTTTTATTAGCAAAATTTTATGAAAAAGGTTTTGGAGTTAAAAAAGATCTTGAAAAGGCAGTTGAATATTATAAACGAGTAGCTTATTCAAATGACAGTGTTTCTAATTTTTTAGGTAATTATTATAAAAAAAGAAAAGAATATGAAAATGCAAGAAAATATTTTTCTTATGCTGCAAGTAATAATTATGGTGAATCTCTTATTGATTTGGGAGTTTTATACGAAAAAGGTCTAGGTGGGAAAAAAGATATTAATAAAGCTATTGAGTATTATGAAAGAGCTTACAAAAAAAATACATCGCAAAAAGATATAGCTGCATACAATCTTGGATTAGTGTATCAATATGGAAAAGGTGATATCAAAAAAGATATTAAAAAAGCAAAAGAGTGGTATAAAAATTCAAATTATAAGAAAGCAAAAGATAAATTAAAAGGCCTAAAATAAGTACTCGAAAGAGTACTTATAAGATAACTCTTTTTAAAAAAAACCAACCTTATTTTCAGAGTCAAATTGAGATTTTTGCTCTTTTGTAATATGTTCTTTGAAGTCTTCCATTTTGAAAATTGGCTCATCCATAACTGCCACTTTATAAGCAGTATTTTTAATCACCAACTCTATTTGTCCACCTGTTAGTTCTATCTCTGATATTTTATTTATATCAAAGTCTTTATCCAATGGGATATTTTCTGGTAATAGTTTTTTCCAAAGTTCTAGCCTTTGTTCTTTGTTTGGTTTTACAAACTCAATTTTATAATTAAATCTTCTTGAAAATGCTTTATCCAAACTCTCTAAAAGGTTTGTTGTAGCGATTAGTATTCCATCAAATCTTTCAATTTGTTCTAAAAAGATATTTTGCATTTGGTTATGCATCTTATCACTACCACTTGTTGATTCTGTTACCCTTGAACTTAAGAATTGATCTGCTTCATTAAGTAATAGTATTGGCTCACTTTTTGTTCTATCTCTTATATCAACATATGTTTCAAAGATTTTTCTAACATTTTTTTCACTCTCACCCACATACATAGATAGTATTTTAGAACAGTCAAAAGCTAAGACTTGTCTTTTAAGTGATTTTGCCATAGCTAAAGCTGTAAGTGTTTTACCAGTACCTGCAATACCATAGAAAATGATTCTTGCATCAATTCCTTTTTTTCTATCTTTTATCCCCCACTCTTTAAGTCTATTTATTACTTTTTTGTCAACTTGTTGTAAAAGAGCATCTAATGTTTCTTTTGTTTTTGGATTTAAAACAACATCTTCTAATGTTTTATCAGTAGATATTAGTTCAAACATATCTTGCTCTTTTATTACATTATCAATTTTGATTTTTGAAGCTCTTGTTTTCTTTTTTGCTGGGTGTGAGATTTTGTATAAAACTTCATCTGGAATATAAAAATTTCTATTTATCCCACCAAAAGGAGTTAACATCTCATCATAATCTACAAGTCCAGTTGAAACTAATTTTGAACTCTCTTCTAATAAACTTCTGTTTTTGATTTTTTCATAATCATCATGTGAAATCAAATCAATAAGTGAATTCATATCTCTTATTGATTCATCACCACCTGAATACTCCTCTTTTAATAAAGCAATAAATATCATTTGCTCTTGTTCATTTAGATCATTTTCTTTGAAAAACCCTACAAGCATGATTTCATGTGGCGTTGCTATTACTCTTTCTTTTATTCTATTTTCCAAAAGTGTAAGTTTTGATTTTAGTCTTTTTATATTTGGAGATTTTTCATCAAAATTATGTTTCACTACATTTAATTTTTGTGCTAAATCTATTTTGAAAAACTGGTCTTGCAAATATTCTAAATGATCACTATATTTTGTAATCTCAGGTAAAGACATATCCATAGAACCATCTTCCATAAGTTTTAAAAATGATGGAGTTAAAGATACACTAGAATTTAGTAACTCCAACTTTGATAATTCACTTAGTTTTACAGGTGTAAATGAGTTTTGAACTAACCAACCCAGTTCAAGTAATGATTTGATAACTTCAAGTTTCTCTAAATGCTCATATTTCTTTACATCATAAAATTCTGATAAAATATCAATCACCATCAAAGCATCTCTTCCACTTATATACTCTTTTGTAAGATATTGAAGTATTTTTCCCTCTTCTAAGTTACACTTCAATTGTACAAAAAGGTCCTCTTTTTGCAAGTCTATGCTTTGTATAAATTTAATTAATTCGTTCATTTAATAGTTATTCCTGTTTTTATTATATCTGTAAATTTTTCTTCCATAAATATCAATAATACATTAAAAAATCTTAAAAGAAGATACTCCTATTTTAAGATTTTATTTAAGCCTTCATAAAAAGTATCAGTGTCGATTTTTTCTTTAAAGTATAGCTTCTCACTTCTTTTTAATGTATCGATTAAAATCTCCTTATCTTCTTTTTTTACATTTTTGATATCATCATACTTAATATATACATTTTTTGTAAAATCTATATTAAACTGATTATTTATAATTGTTATATTATCTTTACATAAGCCCTTATATCTTGACTTATAATCATATATCGTATTACAAGAATTATTTTTATAAAACTCTTCTATCATATTTATATTAGATGAATCCATATATAAAACCCACCCAATAGCAACTAAAAACGGAGAAAACAAAAGAAGTAAAATCATAAAAAAGATCCCTAATATTTTTTTATATTTTACATGAGTTTTTATTAAAGTAGATTATGAAAATATAATTAACTAAAGAAATAAATTTTATCTCTTTAGTTAAAAGCTGAGATTTTGTAGTTGTTTTTTAAAGTATTAAATAGAAAAAGATTTTTCTATCATATCTTTTATTTTTTCTTGTAAATCAGGATTTTTATCTAAGATTTTTAGACTATTATAAATCTCTAATAATTCTGATTCTTCAAATGTTGAAATATCATCAGCTGATGCATATACAAATTCAAGTTTTATATAATCCACTCGTTCATCACTTGTAGTTTTTACAAAGATTTGGCTATTTGCAAAAGCATTTTTTTGTATATTTTTTGCAATATCATCACTGAAACCCAAAGGAAGATTAGGGTTTATTACTACATGAATAAAGATTTTATTACTTTTTATTTTTATAGAATCAATATCAACACAATCATAATGCTCATAAATTATCTTATCACTTTTAGCAAATAAATCATACAAAGGACAAATATCAAGTACATTTTTCTTTTTAAACTGTGGTAATGCTGACATCATAAGAAAGTAGTTATTAAATTGTTTTCTATCAAGTGGTCTTGCTACTATTTTTTTGTGTTCAAAACTGCTATTAAAAAGTGTTGCTGTTCTATTTAAGTCAAGAGTGTTGTTATTTTTCTGCTCATTGTTGTTTATCATAAACCATACCTTTATTATCTTAGGTTTATTATATATTTTTGAAGATTTTTTTGGAATGAGATTTTGTATGAAATGATAAGAATTAGAGATGAAAAACAGTTTATTAAACTATTTTTAAGCAAAGTAATTCGTTTTACTCCAAATTTGATTTTGTTCCCAGTTTTCTATAAAGCCCATACTTTCAAGTTTTACTTTAGGATATTTTACTAATAATGCTTTTATCTTTGATTTAAACTCTATTTCATCTTCTCCTATGCTTGTAAGAATAAACTCAATTACACTCAATGCGAAAAAGATTTTATTTTTACTAGTTTTCATCTGTTCAAAAGCCTTAAATCCTTTGGGTACTTCAAAACTAACTCCCAGTGTTCTATTCCAAATTCTACTGTGGTGAGCACAAATATTTCGAACACTAGATAATGCATGCAACCATTTATAGAAAACTACCTTATTTATCCCCTTTATCCTTTTTATGACTTGCTTTTGTTCTTCCTCTTTTAATATCATAAAAAACTTTGACAAAGTTCCAAAAGAGATAATTTCAACTACACTCCAAACAGGTAAATCAACTGAATTATATTTTTCTTTAAAATGTTTTATAAAATATTCTTTTGAACGAGATTTTTCTTTTAAAATATCATTTTGTAGTTCGTAAAACTTGTCTGCTTTGTTTTCTCTAAAATTATTAAGGACTAAATAGCCAAAGGCATCATACTTTAATGAATGGAAATAAGCTATTTGAGTTCTAAAATATATTTCTATACTTTCAATTGCTTCAAAGATAATTTTTCTTAACTCCGCATCAAAATAATATAAAGAGATTATATCTTCAAAAGAGTTATCAGGTAAAAATATATTTTTGTTTTCGCTATTTTGTGGATATTGAAAAGGTAAAAAGTATGCACTAAGTCTATAATAGTTTATATGTTGTAGTTTTGTCAAAGCAAAAGATTCATTTGAAATAAGCAATTTTCTTTGTTTTAAAATTTCTAATTGTTCATTAAAAGTTTTATGTTTTTTTTGATACGAATTTTCTTGATTTTTTATGTTTTGTAGTTGTTCTTTGAAGTCTAACATGAAGAAAACCCTCTCTTTGGCACTTGAAGCAGAGGTGGAGGGGGTGTGTTAATGAAATAATATCTTAGATTTTCTTTAGGTGCACTTAAAAACACTTATTACTCTTTTAATTAATTTCTTATAATTATACTAAAGTTATATAAAAGTTATCTTTTGTGTTTGATTCCGTAGAGTTATTCAATAATTCCGAAAACTTGATTTAAATTTTCTTAATCTCTCTTGAACATCCTTTGGATGTCTCGCTTTTACTTTTTTTATCCGTAAAAAAATAACGAAAAAAGCTCCCTACGGCTCGTATCAGTCTTCGACTTCCCAAATCTTATGACTATGATTTACTTTCAAATAAAACTCATGAAAATGACCGTTTAACTCATTTCTTAACATTCAAACAGTTATTTGAGGGTTACGCAAATCAAAGTCAACAATTTGGCGATTGCAAATGTTGATTTTTTGTACAACTGTTTTAAACTATTTCAATATCTACGCCACTTTTCTTAAATATTGACAAAAATTTTTCTAATATTGTTTGTAATGACACCCACGCCATAGCAACAGAACCTAAAAAAACAATTAATTTATACTCTTCATAATCTCCTAGAGATTTATTTATACTAATTAAATCTAAAAACAATAATATACTTGTATATAAAGACATTGAGGCTATTATTAAACTCATTATATTACTAAGCGAAGGTAATTTTTTCATTTTCATTAAAAATAATAAAACATAAATCATTAAAATGCTCAATGATATAAATATACTAATATTTACTGACATTAACTTCTCCTTATATATTTTACTTTAGATAATTAGCATGAATTTTTAAAATATCATTTTGCAACTTTGCAATCTCATCATATTTTTCAATCTCTTTATTAAATGTATTTATAACATTAGATTTTTCAAGTACACTTAATTTTGGTATATTAAAATTCTTTAATTCTTTTGTAGATATTTGAGGCATTGCAGTACCTTGAACAATTTTCATTAATGCCTTTTGTCCAATATCTGACTTTAAATACATATATAAACAGATGGCTTCACTTTTTATGTCGTTATCCTTTTCAAGTCTAATTACTTGTATTGCTTGTGAAGCAAGAAGATAATTTATATTTTCACCTACAATTCCTATTTTTCCTACAACTCCTTTTGCACTAACTAGAATATCATAAGGCTTTAATTTATAAGTTTCAAACTGTTTTTCATTAATATTTATTTTTTTAATTTTCTTTCCACTAATTGTATATCCTGCAAATGAAAAATCTGATGGTGATAACTCAACTACATTTTCGCCATCATCTACATCTTTTAATGTTTGTGATTTTCTGATTATTGATACATTCTCTAACTTTATCCATTTGAAGGATGAGGGAATACTCTCATTTTTTGTAATATATCTATCAATTGAAAAATTAAAATTATTGTTCTTAATTACCTCGTAAGAAATAATTCTACTATGACTCTCAACTTTTTTCTCTAAATAAATTTTTACTATCTCATTAATATCTTTTAAAACCGTTTTACGTCCGATTTTAGTTAAAAATTTTTCATCTTTTAGATTTATAAACTGTATATTTTTATTATTCTTATTTTTATTAATAATAAAAAGTGTTGTTTCAATTGATGTTGCAGAATACATGTTAGGGGGCAACTGTATCATTGTTTCAAGAATATTATTTTCTATTAAATACTTTCTAAATTCTTCTTCAATACCAGATCGAAAGGTGAATCCCACTGGCATCAAAATCACAGCTTTGTTTTTTGTTTGAGATATTACATGTTCGAAATGTGCAACATCTAATCTTTTAACATTCTTATGAATCTTAAATCGATTAAATTTATCCCCCATCGTATCAAATTGTTTCATTAAACTTAATGGTGGAAATGCAATAACAGAATCAAATTTTTCTAATGAATTTTCTTGTGAAAATTTTGGTTTTTCTAAGCTATCTGTTAATCTAAAATCTATTTTTTTATTATCCCACAACCTTAACAATGAAGCAACAAAACTTTTCTTAGAATCATCATATTCACAACAAACTTTTCTAGTAGTTAACTCTGAGACTTTTAAACCATCTTTAAATGGTACATAAATTGGTGACTCATTTTCTTCGTCCAGAAGTTTTATACTTAATTCAACAATTTGTTTTGATACTACAGATGTATGTAAACCTTCTCTATATTCAAAAGCTTCATAAATTGAAGGTATTTCTACATTTTGTGAAATATTAAAAAGTTCAATAAATAAATCATCTTTAACATTTTCGATTTTTTCAAGTCCATCTAATATCTCAGTAACATCATATATATTTTTTACTTCTTTTAATTGACTTTTTAAATCTTCAAATCGTATACTTTTCTCATTAAATAAGTTAATTCTAGTATGAGGGATAGCAGATAACTTTTTCAACACTACTAGCGTATAAAGAAGTTCTAATACTTCTTCAATAGTTAAATTTTGTTTTAGGTTTTCAAGTTCTTGTAGTTTAAACATATCAATTCCATTAAGTAAGATCTGTACTATTTATATAGTACATAATAGAATTATAAAAGAATAAAACTTAAAATTACATTAATTAGTAAGATCTGTACTGATTAATGTAGCCAATCATATTTATTTTGTTTAAAAGCTACAAGATTTAAATCAGTGAATAGATTTCACAGAAAATCAAGGCGAAAAAGAAAAGGTTTGTAGGAGCTTACATTTGGAGTAAGTGACTAAAACCTTTTCTTTTTTAACGCAGAGTTATGAAGGAAGATGCTTATTAAAATAAGTCTTTATTTCTCAACAAGATTATAGAGTGCTTCTATCTCTTGTTGCCAAATCTCCTCATTAATAGTCTCTAAAACCAACGGAATATCATCCATTCTCTCATCATTCATAATAAACTTAAAGGCATCCCAACCAATTTTACCAACACCTAAAGAATCGTGTCTATCTACTCTACTTCCTAAATCTGGTTTTGAGTCGTTTATGTGCATACCCATTAGGTATTGTCTTCCTACTATTTGATCGAACTCGTTCCATGTTTTATCATAGGCTTCTCTTGTTCTTATGTCGTATCCAGCTGTGAACATGTGACAGGTGTCTATGCAAACTCCAACTCTGCTTTTATCTTCTATTTTATCAATGATGTAAGCTAGATGTTCGAATTTATAGCCTAAATTGCTTCCTTGTCCTGCTGTGTTTTCTATTACTAGTTTTACATCTTTTGTGGCATCGATTGCTTTGTTCATTGAAACTGCTATATTGTCTAAACACTCTTCTTCACTTATCTTTCGCAAATGACTTCCTGGGTGAAAGTTTAGTCTGTCTAGTTTTAGGATTTCACATCTTTCAATCTCATGGATAAATCCATTTAGTGATTTTTGACGACTCTCTTCAACTGGGTGTCCTAAGTTTATTAAATAACTATCATGGGGTAAAATATGCTTTGGCAATATTCCACATTTGTCCATCTCTTCGAACCATTTATCAAGAACATCATTTTCTAAAGGTTTTGCTGCCCATTGTCTTTGGTTTTTTGTAAAAAGGGCAAAGGCTTTTGCTCCTATTGCTGTTGCATTGATGGGTGCATTGTACACTCCCCCACTTGCGCTTACATGTGCTCCTACATATTTCATTTATCATCCTAGTGTCATTTTTTATGGGGGATTTTACTCAATCTTGGATTTTATGTTCCTTATTGTTTCATTTTAGTTCATATATTAATAAATGCTACACAAATGCTATTTTTATCATGTGAATATCATTTCCTTTAATTATTATTTAGCCTGAAAAAATAAGGAGATTTTATGGAGATAAGCACACAAGCTCTTTTTGCTGCACTTCCTATATTTGTTGCAGCAATCTTATTAGTTGGATTTAGATGGCCAGCTAAGAAAGCGATGCCAGTTGTATTTGTAGTGACTGCACTTGTAGCCTTTTATGTATGGCAAGTAAGTTTTAATAGAATACTTGCATCATCAATTCAAGGTTTTTTAATTACACTTGCTGTTTTATGGATAATCTTTGGTGCAATTTTATTGTTAAATACACTTAAACACTCAGGTGCTATAAAAGCAATTAGAGAAGGGTTTAATAATGTAAGCCCAGATAGAAGGGTACAAGTTATTATCATAGCTTGGTTATTTGGATCATTTATTGAAGGGGCTTCTGGGTTTGGGACAACAGCTGCCATTGCTGCTCCTCTTTTGGTTGCTATTGGTTTCCCTGCAATGGCTGCTGTAATGGTAGGGATGATGATTCAAAGTACTCCTGTATCATTTGGTGCAGTTGGTACTCCTATTTTAATAGGAGTTGATAAAGGCTTAGATTCACAAAGTATTAGTAACTCTTTACAAGCTGTTGGTTCAAGTTGGGAAACATACTTACAAATCATCACAAGTGAAGTTGCAATTATTCATGCTATTACAGGAACACTAATTCCACTTTTTATGACTCTTATGATGACTAGATTTTTTGGTCAAAATAAATCATGGTCAGAAGGTTTATCTATCTTACCTTTTGCTATTTTTGGTGGATTAGCATTTACTATTCCTTATGCACTTACAGGTATATTTTTAGGGGCAGAATTTCCTTCTATTATAGGTTCTCTTGTTGGACTTCCAATTGTAATTTTTGCTGCTAAAAAAGGTTTTTTAATTCCAAAAGATACTTGGGATTTTGCACCAAAAGAAAAATGGCCAATCAGTTGGGTATCTAAACTTGAGATGAATATGGATGCGATGAATACTAAAGTTAATATGTCCTTAACTAAAGCTTGGATTCCATATGTACTTGTTGCAATTATCTTAGTTATTACAAGAGTATCGAGCGAAGCAAAAGCTTTTGTTACAGCTTGGGTAATACCTTTTAAAGATATTTTAGGTGAAGGATTAAACTATTCAATTACACCTTTATATTTACCAGGTGGGATT
This sequence comes from Arcobacter sp. F2176, assembly GCF_004116465.1. Classification (NCBI taxonomy): domain Bacteria; kingdom Pseudomonadati; phylum Campylobacterota; class Epsilonproteobacteria; order Campylobacterales; family Arcobacteraceae; genus Arcobacter; species Arcobacter sp. F2176. The sequence goes on along the minus strand of NZ_PDJV01000008.1, from coordinate 103,074 downwards.
TTAATATTTGTAGTTTTAATCACTTTTTTCTTACACAAAATGGAATTCAAAGAGATAAAAGAATCTTTTTCTGAGTCTTCAAAAGTTATGTTAGGTGCAGGGTTTGTACTTGTATTTACTATTCCATTAGTTAGAATCCTTATTAACTCAGGTGTAAATACTGCTGGTTTTGATTCTATGCCTGTAGCCATGGCAAACTTTGTGGCACATTCTGTTGGTGATATTTTCCCATTATTTGCTCCATTTATCGGTGCTTTAGGGGCATTTATTGCAGGAAGTAATACTGTTTCAAATATGATGCTAAGTCAATTCCAATTTGGTGTTGCAAATGCCCTTGGACTTTCAACTGCACTTATGGTATCTCTTCAAGCAGTAGGAGCAGCAGCTGGAAATATGATTGCTATTCACAATGTTGTGGCAGCATCTGCTACGGTTGGATTACTTGACCAAGAAGGGGAAACAATAAGAAAAACAGTTATTCCTACACTTTACTATTGTTTAGTTACTGGAATTATTGGTTTAATTGCAATGTACTATTTTGGAATAACAGATCCATTAGTAAAATAAACTTACAAGGAGAAACTCTTCTCCTTGTAAATACTACTTACAAATTTTTTGATTACTTTTCTTACTATATAGTCCATTAATAGCTTTTTGTAAAATATGTATTTCATAACAAACTCTTCCATTAGTTTTACTTCTATTTACTAGTCCTGTTATTTCATATACATCTATTGATTTAGGATTTGGGAAAATCCCATCTACGGGCTTATGTTTAGATACAAAAATTTTATTTGTATCAAAAATATAATAACTTTCATAATCCACATATTTCACAATGTTATTCTCTTTAAACTCGATGCTAAATGGTTCATCAAAACTATTATAGAGTCCAAAAGATATATTACTTCTTTTGTCCTCTAAATTACTCATTTCCCAAATTCCTACAAGTTCTTTTGGAGTAATAGCGTAAATAATTGAAATCAATGATACTATTAAAAGAATTATTTTCATCTATACCTCTATATTTATTAAAAGCTTTCCCACTCATCATTAGCATTTGACTTTTCTGCTGTAATCACTTTTGATTTTTCTTTTTGAGTAGAAGTTTTTTCACTTATTTTTTTATTTATAGTTTTAGAAGATTCAACCACTTTTGTAGAACTTTCTTTTTTTACTATATTTACTGATTTACCTTTACCCTCAAAGTTATTTAGATTTACATTATTTACAATATCAATTGCTATTTCATTTGTTATTTGAGCAATATCATTTGTTTTATCTGCAACTGCTGCATTTTCTTGTGTAAATTTATCTAACTGACCAACTGCATCAGCTATTTGTGCCATACCTATAGATTGTTCTTTTGCTGCATTTGTTACATCATCAATTAATTTACTTGTTTCTACAATTTTTGATTCAAGGTTAGTAAAACCTTCTATCATTTTAATACTTATTGTTTTACCATTATTTGCTTTTGTAGTAGCACTTTCAACTAACTTCTTAATCTCTTTTGCAGCTTCTGCAGAACGAGATGCTAAGTTTCTAACCTCTTGTGCAACTACTGCGAAACCTTTTCCAGCTTCACCAGCTGTTGCAGCTTCTACTGCTGCATTTAAACTTAGGATATTTGTTTGGAAAGCAATTTGATCAATCACAGTAATTGCTTCATTTATATTTATAACTGTATTATTGATATCTTCCATTGCACTAACAGTATCATTTGCCAAGCTTTTACCTTGAGTTGCTGATTCTTTTGTCTCATTTGAGATTGCATTCATCTCTTGTGCTTTATGATTTGTTTGTTCAATTGTACCCGTGATTTCATCTATTGAAGCAGCCGTCTCTTCTAATGATGCAGCTTGAGATGTAGCATTTGAACTTAATGTTTTTACATTTGAAGTAAGTTCATCTGAACTTTTTTGTAAAGATAAACCATCTTCTTGATTATCTCTTAGCATATCTGTAATCATTCTATTCATCTCTATTATTTCTTTTCCGATTTTTCCAGAATGTTCACTATCTAATGTAGCTGTAAAATCTCTTTTCATATATGATGATAAGATTTGACTTATTTTATTTAAATCTTCTCCAACTAATTGTTCTAAGTTCTCTAACATAGTATTAAGAAGATTTTTCAATTCATTAAGAGAATCTGTGCTTGTGCTTTTATCTATTCGTTTATTTAAATATCCTTCACCCACATGATTTACTACATTTTTAACATTTTCAAGTAGTTCATTATCTTGATTTATTCCCTCTTGAATTTTAGTTACATTTTTATTTATACTTTTAGCCATGTCACCAAATTCATCATTTGATTTAATTTCAATTGGTTCTGTTTTGTTTGTCTCTTTGTTTAAGTATAAGAAAAATCCATCAAGTCCACTAGAAATTGATCGTAGATTAAAATTAAGTTTTTTAATAGAAAAAATAACTACTCCAGCCATTAATAAGATTCCAATTAAAGAAGCTATTATTGAAAAATTTCTTATAAAATATGCATCCTTTAAATACTCATTTTCAGGCACAGTTAAAAACAGATTCCAATAAATCCCTTCATTTCCAATAGAGACAGCTTTTGAATAATAAAAATTAACTAACCCAGTTTCTTTAAGTCTTGAAAAGGTTGTATCTTTATTCTCTTGTGCTCTATTCATAGCGTTTTCAAAGTTTCCAGTGGGAGTAACTAAAACCCCTAGATTTTCCTTTTTGGGATGTGCTAGATTATATTTATATTGTCCTACAAGGAAAAAGTAACCAGTATCATAATACCTTGTCTCTTTTGATTTTTTAGCAAAAGTTTCTAAATTAATATCAATCCCTGCTACCCCTATGTATTGGTTATTGTTGTAGATAGGTACTCCAATACTTACCATAATTACTTTTTTGCCATTTACAGGATATAAATATGGCTTAGTAATATATAATTTACCACTTTCCATAGGACCTTTTATCCATGCATCTTTCTCAGAATAAACAGCACCAGGAGAAACCTTTATACCAGAATCTGTTCTTGTGATATAAGGATTAAATTGTCCAACTATATCATAACCTTCTTTTCCAGCCAATTCCATATTTTCTGGGAAAAGGAGTGTCTTATCTTTTATTTTAAACCAAATTCCAACTATAAGTTTATTTTGATTTAAAATATCTTTGAAATATTGAATAACTTCTTTTTGCTCCAAAGCAATACCAGTTTTAAAAGGCGATTCAAACTTTTTAGCCATCAATCTAGTGATAAGAATAGTTTGGTCAACTTCTCCTTGTATTATACTAGCTTCTTTGAATGCAGCCTCTTGTAAATATTTTTTAGCTTCAGTTTGTGAAGTTTCATATGAATACTTAATAACAAAAAACATTGTTATTCCAAAAACTATAAACATAGTACTTAATACTTGTAATAATAACTTATTACCAAACCCCAATCGGCTTTTCATCTATTCTCCCTTTTTGTTTCTGTTAATAATTCGTTAATATAATATTATACATCAATTTGATTACAAAGGAGACAATTAACCTAATATCTTTGCAAATAATTAAGATAGTTTAAATAATCTTTTATGCATAGAAATTAACATTTTATGTAATTTTAAAAATTGCTATAATAAACTAAAATATAATTAAATAAAAGGTTACTAGATGATACTAGATTATGAGAAAATAGATGATTTAAATAGATATAAAATAATATCTGATACAGTAGTTCCAAGACCTATTGCTTGGATAGTTACAGAAGATAATGGAGTTTTAAATGCAGCTCCTTTTTCATACTTTATTCCAATATCAAGTAATCCAGCTACTTTGATTGTAGCTATTGGAAGAAAAGATGATGGAAGTCCAAAAGATAGTTTAGCAAATATTTTAAAAACAAAAAAGGCCACAATTTGTTTTGCAAATAAAGACAATGTGGACAAAGTAAAACTTTGTTCAACTATGTTAAAAAAAGAACAAAGCGAAATAGAAGAGTATGATATAAAAGTGCAAAAAATACTTGAAGATTTCCCACCTATGATTTCATCTTCCCAAAGTGCTCTATTTTGTGAATATTATGACACAGTTAAAATACCGGGGAAAACTACGCCTCTTATTTTAGAGATAAAAAAACAGTTCATAGAAGATGATAGAATCAATGAAAAAATGCATGTAAATGTAGAAAATATAGGAAGAAGTGGAGCATTTTTTAAAGCTATGGTAGACCTTTAAATTTTAGGTCTTACCATCTCTTCGGGTTTTACATACTCATCAAACTCTTTTTCACTAAGTATTCCCAATCGTAGAGCTTCTTCTTTTAAAGTTGTTCCATTTTTATGGGCTGTTTTTGCTATAAGCGCTGCTTTTTCATAACCAATATAAGGATTTAGGGCAGTTACTAACATCAAAGAATCATTTAAGTATTTTTCTATATTTTTTATATTTGCATTTATTCCAACTGCACAATTATCATTAAAAGCTTTCATCGTATCACTTAAGAGTCTGATTGACTGCAAAATATTATAAGCAATCACTGGCTTAAAGACATTTAATTCAAAGTTTCCTTGGCTAGCACTAACACTAACTGTTGTATGATTTCCCATAACTTGAACAGCAACCATTGTCATGGCTTCACTTTGGGTTGGATTTACTTTTCCAGGCATGATTGAACTTCCCGGTTCATTTTCTGGGATACTTAACTCACCTATTCCACATCTAGGACCTGAAGCTAACCATCTTATATCATTTGCTATTTTCATAAGATTAGAAGCCAAGGCATTTAAAGCTCCACTTAAAAAAACCTCTCCATCATGTGAAGTTAAAGAGTGAAATTTATTTGGATGTGATACAAATTTATATTTTGTATTAGTATTTAAATTCAAGTTTTCACAAACAAGGCGCGAAAAATCTGGGTGGGAATTTAATCCAGTACCAACAGCTGTTCCGCCAATAGCTAGTTCGCAGATGTATTTCATACTATCATCTATTTGATTTAGTGCTTTTTTTAACATCTCAACATAAGCTGAAAATTCTTGCCCCAAAGTAAGTGGCGTAGCATCTTGAAGATGTGTTCTTCCTATTTTGATAATATTTTCAAACTCTTTTGTTTTATTTTCTAGTGTTATTTTTAGTTGCTTTATTGAAGGAATTAATTGTTTTTGGATTTCTAAAACAAAAGCTATTCTCATAGCACTTGGATATGTGTCATTTGAACTTTGAGCTTTATTTACATCATCATTTGGATGAATTAGTTTTTCGACTCTAAAATCTTTTCCTAAAAGTTCAGTTGCTCTTGAAGCTATTACTTCATTTAAATTCATATTTGATTGGGTTCCACTTCCTGTTTGCCAAACAGCTAAAGGAAAATTATCATCAAGTTTTCCCTCAATAATCTCATCACAAACTTTTGAGATAACATCTTTTTTTTCTATTGGAAGTTTTTCTAAATCAAAATTTACTATTGCGCATGATTTTTTTAAATATGCAAAAGCTTTGATTATCTCTTTTGGCATTTTTTCAATACCTATGGGAAAGTTTTCCAAACTTCTTTGGGTTTGTGCTGCCCAATATTTATCATTTGGAACCTTGATTTCTCCCATAGTATCTTTTTCAATTCTATAATCCATAATAATCCCTTTGTTTTTGTTAATTATATATCAAAAAACAAAGAGATTATTTAAAAAATATTATTGAACTATTTGATGAAGTTTAGAACATTGTGAAAGTAATACATCTGATCCTGACATATCGTGTAAAATATCTTCAAAAGAGTGAAAGTGTGCATTATAAACATATATAAATATTTCATCCCCTTTTTCTAAATAGTGATGTTTACCAAACTCAGTATATGCCGTAGCACCTGCTGCTATTAAGATACCTTTTTTATTATTTATTTCTTTAAAATATTGAGGTAGTGCTTCAAGTGGTCCTACTTCTTCTTGGGTATTAAATTTGTCTATCATCCAATCTTTTAATTGACCAAAAAAGTAAGAGTATGAATTTACAGCACTAACTGTTCCATAATCATGTACAATCCCATCTCTTTTTAAAAATGAAGCGATGTGATATTTATTTAAAATTCCTTTTTCATCAAAACTATCTATTTCGATAAATTCAGTTGCAATTCCCTTTGATGATGCTCCCCAGTTCTTTTTGCTACTTAGCATCTTCCCATCTTGTACTCTATTTGAACAATCATTAAATGCCCCAAAAAATCTTGGTTTTAAGTCTACTAATTTGTCATTTTCATATACGAAATCACAAATTAATCCTACTTCTGCTTCAACTTGTAAATGCTCTATTCCATTATGATTTATTTCATCTGTACAAATAGGAAATTGTCCTAAATAACTCTTATCATTTGGAATATAAAAAGGAAATAATCCTTTTGGTGCATCTTTTTCCTCTGTTTTGATTACTGAAAATTCATCTGCTTCCCCTGCTTCCCCTAAGTGATTTGCAAAGTTTCCTGCAACACCAAAACCTAAATAATCTTTTAAGTCTTCTGTATTTATATTGTATTTTTTCATTTTTTGCCTTTAAATTTTAAAATTTATGACAATTTATTTTTTATTTTGGGATGATTATTTATTAAAGTGAGAATATTTTCGTGAAGTTTATGTGGGTAGTTAAATTATCTTATCTAAAAATCTACCAGCGGTATAAACTCTTCTCACTATTGTTGGCGAGCATGACCAGTTTTTTATTAGCAAGTACTGTAAAGTTGTAGTTTGTCATCTTTTATCCTTTCGTAATTTTTGAAGATAAAAGATTACTCTCTTATCTTCAAAATCAGCTTAAAATTTTAAACTAAGAAAAAAATCTTTTTTCTACTTCATCTAAAAGTTTCCCACCAGAGAATTTAGCTCTTTGAACTAGTTCCCAAAAATATCTATATGTTGCTCTATCATGTAGTTCCCCATCATATTGAATAGGTCCCCACTCAGCATTTTGTGCAGCTAATAAAATATTTTGAGCAGCTTCAAGTTCTGTAAAATCTGGTTTCATAGCATCTACAATTGCTTGTACTTGTGTTGGATAAATTGACCACATTCTCATAAACCCAAACTCATTTCTTGCACGCTCTGCATCTTTAAATGTTTGGTATGGATTTTTTAAATCTAAAGTTACATTGTGACAAGGAATAACATGATTTTCAATAGCTGCTTGACATACTTTTGCTTTAGCAGCTGCAATTAATCTATGTTCAAATTGACCTGGGCTTCTCATATTGATAGCTGGAATTGCCCCTTGGTAACCAGATACAAAGTCCATAAGACCGAAATCTAAAACTTGTAACCAAGGTAGCGTTGCAGTTTTTTCAACATCTCTTAATGCCCCATGAGTTTCAATTAAGATATGAATTGGAATCTCTCTTTTTATTCCAGCTTCCTTTGCTACTTTTTGAATATACTCAATTTGTGTTTTAGCGTCTTCATAACAAGTTGATTTTGGCAGAGTAATATATGCAAGTTTTTCACCAGCACCAGGTACTAAAATATCAATATCTTGTCTCCAATCAGGGTGTGAAAAATCATGGATTCTAGTCCCTGCCATCGCATAAGGATTTGCTTCTGAGTTTACAACTCTTACTATCATTTCTGCATGTTCTACTTCTTTTCCTGTTTCTGCTCCATCTTCACAATCACAAGTGATATCAAAAACTGGTCCTAGTTTTTTTTGCATTTCAAAGCCTTTTAAAATAAGCTTTTCACTTCCTGCAAAGTGCTCACAAGTTGGGATGATTGGTAAAGATTTTCCTGATTCAAATAGTGCTTTATTTGGATGTGTCATAATATTTCCTTTTTAAATTTCGTCCCTCAATTTTAAAAGGGACCTTTTTTATTTAATGTCTTCTTTTCATCATGGGAATTAAATTCCCATTAAAACTAGCAAATGCGGTTTCGCTTTGCGAAAAGTTTCCTTGAAAAGAAGCAAAACCTAAAGAAGGCAACGAGTTGCCTCTATCGTAATACTCTTTAATTTAATTTTTTTTAGGGATTACAACAGTGTAATCTAAATCTAATACAACTTCTTTTTTATACTTCCCATTTTCATCAAAAGTAGTATCAAAAGTCTCTGGTCTTTGGTTTTTAAGTGCTACTGTTCGAAGTCGCAATAATCCCAAATCTTCTCTTTCATGATTAATTGTTTCAATTACTTCAGTAAAGGCATAAATAGTATCTCCTGCATATGTTGGATTGGCGTGAGCTCCACTATTTATTGAGTAAATCCATTGGGCATTTTGTAAGCCATTATATGAAATACTTCTAGCTATTGAGATAACATGTCCCCCATACATAAGTCTTTGACCCATTGGAGTGCTTTTCATCATAAAATCATCAAAATGTACTTTTGCATTATTTTGATAAAGTTTAGTAGCTAAGGTATGATCACTATCATCAATAGTAATACCTTCTGCATGATTTAATCTCTCACCTACTTCATAATCTTCAAAAAAATAAACTCCACCTGTAACATCAGTGTTTATATCTTTTAAAACTGGAATATTTATCTCTTGTGCTATGGTTTGAGTTTTTGCAAAAGTTGGAACAGTATTTATTCCACTCATTTCACCTTTATTTCTTTTATGAACCATAACCCATCTTTTTAAATTTAATACCTCATTTTCATCTTGGTTGTATCCAATAGAGTGCACATAAACCACTCCACTTTTACCATTTGAATTCTCTTTTAAACCTATAATTTCAGTCTCAAGTCTTACTGTATCTCCTACAAATACGGGATTGGGGAAAGACACTTCGGCATAACCTAAATTTGCAATTGCATTTAAAGAGATATCTTGAACAGATTTTCCAAATGTCAAATGAAACATCAACAAATCATCAAGTGGTTTTTTTGCATAACCCATATCTTGAGCTAAAATATCCGATGAATTTAGAGAAAATCTACTTCCAGTAAGGGCGATGTAAAAAGATACATCACCATCACTTATTGTTCTTGGAAGTGGATGAACTATTTTTTGACCAATTTCAAAATCTTCAAAGAAGTTCCCAAAATTGATTTTAGTACTTATTTTAGACATTTTTCTTCCTTATTTACCAAATAGATTTTGACCTAAAGATTTATAAGTCTCATAAAGTGTTATCATCTTTTTAGCCCATTTGATTCTACTTATATCCACAAGTTTATCTTGATATAAAATAACTTCTTTACCATCTTTTACAGCATCTTCATATAGAGAAATCATTTCTTCATACTCTTTTACCTCTTCTCTTTTTGGAGTAAAGATATCATTTATATACTCTATTTGCACAGGATGAACTAAAGCTTTTCCATCAAATCCTAAATCAAAGGCATCTTTTGTAGAATCTTCACAAGCAAACTCATCATGTACATCATAATGAGGTCCATCAATTACTACTTTATCATAAGCTTTAGCAGCAAGTGATATTTGACATAGATAATTAAGAATAGCTTTTGAACCTTTTTTTACATCTATTTGCAGTCTATTTGCAAGTTTATTAGAACCTGCAACTACTACTTCTACTCTAGAAGATGCAGCACATATTTCTTGGATATTTAAAACTGACAATGGCGACTCAATCATTATCATCATTGTTAATTCTGGGTTTACCTCATCAATTAGTTTTGCAGCTTCTAACACATCTTCTTTATTATCTATTTTAGAAAAAAGTATTCCATCAAGTTCTATCTCTTTTGCTAGTTGTAAATCTTTTTGTAAATCTTCGCTTCCTAGATTATTAACTCTAAGAATTCTTTCTGATTCCCCAAATTTTGAACCCTCTTCTTTAAATACTTCTTTTAAAACAGCTCTTCCAGCTTCTTTTTGTTCTGTTAAAATAGCTTCCAAATCAAAAATCACAGTATCTGCTAAAACAGTTTTTGCTTTTTGCACATACTTTTTATTATATGAAGGTACATATAAAAGTGATCTTCTTGCTTTGTATTCAATAATCTCTTCACCAACACTTAAAGCCACTTCTTGTTCATGGATATTTTTAACAAGTTGTTTTCTTAAAACTTTACCATTTTTAGTTCTTGGATAATCACTCATGGCAAAGATTCTTTTAGGCGCTTTGTATTTTGCCAAGTTATCTTGAGAATATTTTAAAATCTCAGCTTCTTCTTTTTCACTTAAAGGTTTATGTCCAATTACTGCAATGGCAACTAATGTTTTATCTTTTTCAATATCTAAACCAAAAGCAACACAATCAGCAACTTTATCATGAGTTTTTACAACTCTTTCAATCTCATGTGGAGATACTCTAAATCCAAAAGTATTGATAATATCATCTTTTCTACCTATAAACCAAATATAGCCATCTTTGTCTTTTTTAGCATAATCACCTGTGAAAAAGTATCCATCATGTTTAGCTTTTGATGTTTCATCATCTAGTTGCCAATACTCTAAAAATAACCCTGGATCATCAACTCCTATACAAATCATTCCCTCTTCTTCAGTATCTACTTCTTCTAAAGTATTTGGATCTATTAGTTTTACGATATGTCCTGGTTGTACAAAACCTGCACTTCCTGGTCTAATTGGATTATTAACAGAGTGTGAAATATAATAAGAACATTCACTCATACCTATTGCTTCATAAATATCTTGTTTAAATCTTTCTCTCCAAAGTCCTAACATCTCATCTGATAAATGCTCTCCTGCACTCATGCAGTATCTTAAACTTGGACAATCTTCAATCGTTGTTTTTGTTTTTTGGATAATTTGTCTATAAATAGTTGGAACTCCAATAAAAATAGTACATTTATGTTTTTTAATTAGGTTTATCCAAGTTGAGGCATCATTTGCACCTTCATAAGCAATAACTGTATGACCATTATATAAAGGATCCATCAAAGCTGAACCTAAAACATAAGTCCAGTTAAACTTCCCAGAGTGCATAATTCTGTCATTTTCTTTAAAGTTAAACCAATACTCAGTTGCAGGAGTTCTTCCCACAAGTGATCTATGTGAATGTAAAACACCCTTTGGATAACCAGTTGTTCCTGATGTATAAACCAAATATGCAGGCTCACCTGATTTTGATTTGTAATGATTTGGTGTTGCATCACCATTTTTTAAAATCTCATTTAAAGAATATACATTTATACCTTTTGGTTTTTTAAGATTATCAACACTATCAATTGCTGCTACAATTATTGTTTTTAGATTATCTACATTTTCTAAGTATGGAACTAGGTTTTCATACATAGTTGCAGATAATACTATAGCACTTGCTTGAGAATCTTCTGCAAGATACTTAACCTCAGAACCACTTAAAAGTGTAGAAGTAGGAACTGCAATAATTCCAGCTTTGATACTTCCAAAAAATGAAATTGGATAAGCCAATGAATTTTTCAAACAAACTAAAACTCTATCTCTTGCCCCAATTCCAATACTTGTAAGGAAATTTGCAACTTGATCAGATTTTTTAGCTAAATCTTTATATGTTATTTCATCAGTACCTAATTTGTCATCTTCTATAACCATTGCTGTATTATTCTCTTTTGGTGTTCCCAAATGAGCTGATGTACAAGCAACCCCGATATTTAAAAATTCAGGTACTTCGATTTTAATAGTTGAACTCATATTATCTCCTTACTATATTTGACCATAAGGCCAGTTTTCTTTAAATGTATGTAACGGCATTTTATTTAATACTGTTAAGGCAAAAGATTGATCCTCTTTACTTAAACTTCTAAGTGCATATCCTCTTAGAAGATTTTGCAAAGACTTACCAAACATTGGAGGATCTAACATCTCACCTTTATATCTAATAGCTCCACTTAAAAGTGCATCTGCTTCAATTGCAGCACTTAATATTTCTATATCTTTTGCTATTTCTTTAGGACTTGGAGTAAAAGCAACTTTACAAACATTTATGTGGTTTGGAGTAATTACTTGTTTACCTGTTAAGCCCATAGCTGTCTCTCTTTTTGCGTGTTCATAAACATGTCGTGAAGCATTATCACCATGTAAATCTAACCATCTTCTAATATCTTTTTTCTCAACACAAGAATCAGGTAATGAATTAGGAGTAAGTAAAACTTCAACCCCTCCAATTACACCTTTACCTTTAATTCTAGCTTCCATTGTAAGCATATTAAAAAATGTCTCTAACTCATCAATCCAACCCTCAGGTGTGATTTTATATGCCATTGCTTTTGAGAAGTCATGGATACCAAATACCACATGTTGAACAGTTGAGTGACTCATAAGTCTATCAGCTATTTGAAGTGATTTTGGATGCTCAATGATTGGTTGAATTTGTAAACTACTACCAATAGAAACCAACCAAGAAGATAAATCTCTAATCTCAGCATCTCCATAAACTTCACCAGCTTTTGCTAATACAATTGCATCGATGTATTTATGAACTTGTTTTAACATCTTTAAATCTTCTTCATACTCATCAGTTCTAAAAGGGTTAATTCTAATAGCTATTTGAAAATCCCTTTGAGGAAATTTTGGTAACTCTTGAATTAAAAGTTCCCTACTCATAGCTTTTTGTCTACAACCATCTTCTAAATCAAATAACACTGTATGTGCTTTTGTTTTATAAGCGTGTTTTTGAAGTCTAAGTTTTGCTTGCTCCATAGTCTCATAGCTTCCATCTAGTGGATTAAACTTAATTGGAGGATAATATATTTGAATCCCTGGCCAATATCCACCAAGTACTGGTTTCAAATCGTCATTTGCTGTTAATTTTGATAAATCTATTACAGAAGAAGTCATGATATTTACCTTTATAATTTTCTTTTTGTAAGGGAATTAATCCATAGGTAAAATAAACTCAAATATAAATTATAATATTAATTTTTATATTAAGTAATAATTTATAAATAGTTCTAAATACCATCTTTAAGTGCTTTTACAAAATGTTTTAAAAGCAAGTTTCACATAGTGAGAAAATTTTTTCAATAAATCTTGCAATCTAAAATAAAACTTTTGTAATTATTTAATTAAGATGTTACTTTTGGTCAAATAAAAATCTATTAAGTTAAAATTAAACATACACAGACAAAAACAAAAGCAATTTAAATAAAAAATGTTAAAATAAACAAAATTAAATAAAGAGATAATATATTGCAAAATCAAAATAAGTCATTAACAAAAGGTTTGTTGATTTTAAAATCAATCATGAATTCAAATAAACCTTTAACAGCTAACTTTTTATGTCAAACCCATGATATAGATAAAAGTACCATGTCAAGACTTATCACAACTTTAGTAAATGAAGGTTTCATCGAATATGTTGAAAACTCTAAAGAGATAGTTTTAAGTGATATTATGAATAATATATCACAAATAGAAGCTAGAAATAAAATAGTTGAGAAAACAAGAACTTTACTTGATGAAATATTTTATTTAACCCAAGAGTGTTCATATATTGGAATACTTGAAAAAAATGCCGTTTTATATTTAAATCAAGTGGATAAATCAAATCGAGTTTTAAAAACAAAAGACTCTATAGGTCTTCATGCCCCACTACATGCCAATGCCTTTGGAAAAGTTTTATTAGCATATGAAAATGTGGATTTTAAAACTTTAGATTTGAAAAAATACACAGCAAATACAATTACTACCGTTACAAGGCTAAAAAAAGAGATTGAAGAAGTGAAAAAAAATGGTTATGCCATTGGTTTTGAAGAGTACGAATTTGGACTTTTCTCAATAGCTGTTCCCTACTTCAATAATAAAAAAGAGTTTGTAGGAACTCTTGGAATATCTGGATTATCTGCAAGGGTAAATAAACAAAAGTCCCACGAACTAGGTAAAAAGATTTTTGACTTGGTTAATCCTGTTATTTAATCTTTTTTTATCTTTATTAAAATATTATGTTCTTTATCCCTAAAAACTGTCTCTTTTTTGTTGTTATTAAAAACAGTTTCTAAAAAATCATCTTCATAAGAACTGCTCAAATATTTTCTATTAAACTCTTTTATACTTTCACACTCAAAAGTAGAAGTACAAACTCTATCTTTATATATTTTCATGTCCAAAATAGTTTTCCCTGCACTGTAAATTTGAACTTGAGTATAATTATTAAACTTAGAAATAAAGCCTTTATCATAAAATTTCATAGTAGGTGTTTTTATAAGAATCGTCGCACTTGTAGAGTGTATAACCTGTTTTTGTGCACAAGATGAAAAAAATAAAATAATAAAAATAAAACTAGTAATTTTTTTTAACAAAATAGATCCTCTTTGAATTTGAAAATAATTTTACTATAATACGATTAAATAAAGGATTTAAATGCTCGTTCACATATGTTGTTCCGTTGATAGTCACTATTTTTTAGAAAGACTACAACAAGATTTCCCCGATGAAAAATTAGTTGGTTTTTTTTATGACCCTAATATTCATCCTTACAATGAATATTTACTAAGACTAAAAGATGTTGAATACTCTTGCCATAAATTAGGCATAGAATTAATAGAAGGCCCATATAATCTTGAAGAGTGGTTAAGAAAAGTAAAAGGCCTAGAGAATGAACCTGAAAAAGGTGATAGATGCACAGTTTGTTATGATGATAGATTAGAAACAAGTGTAAAAAAAGCTGTTGAATTAGGTCACGACAAATTTACTACAACCCTACTTATCTCACCAAAAAAATCACAAGAAAAATTAGAAATAATTGGAGCCGATTTAGAAAAAAGATATGATTTACAATGGATTTTCAAAGATTATAGAAGTGGTAAAGGAATGGAAGAGCAAGCAAAAGTTGTAAAAGAAAACTCTTTTTATAGACAAAATTATTGCGGCTGTTTATTTGGATTAGCTCCCCAAAGAGAGAGTCAAGATAAACTTATGGATGAGATGTTTTTACCTATTTCAAACCAAATTTTACCCCAATCAATAGAATATCGACTAGAATTATATAATAATAGAACAAATTTAGATGAAACAAATATTCCATATAAAATAGTTAAACAAAAATTTCTAAACTATAGACTTTTAAATGCAAAAGTTAAAGTAAATAAAGAAGTTATTCCTTCATATTTTTTATGTTATTCAACAATAAGTAAAGGTAGAACAAGTGGAAAAATAGCATTTGAAAAAGCAGAAGTTCACTATTTAAATAAAGATGAAGTTAAAATAATCACAATAGATACTTTCAATGATTTTACTCAATCTCACTATAGAGATGTTAAAGACTTGATGTATCATCCTTTGACTTTTGAAGCTGAACTAAAAGTAAGAAATGAAATCACTCAAAATCCTTATGGCTTATCTGCAATTATAGTTGTTGATGAGATAAGTGAAGGGAAATATGAGATTTCTATTGATGCAAAAACCTATGAAGATGTAAAAGAGGTAATTATATAAATGAAACTTCTAGTAAGCGCTATGGAAACTTCTTCAAATATACATTTAGCAGAACTTAAAAAACACCTAAATGATGACATTGAACTTATTGGAATATTTGATAAAAAACTTGGAAATCCAAATTATGATATTGAGCAACTTGCTATCATGGGATTTGTAGATGCCCTAAAAAGGTTACCTTTCTTTTTTAAACTAAAAGATGAAATGGTAGAATTAGCAAAAGATGCTGATAAAGTTTTACTTATGGACTCTTCTGGTTTTAATTTACCGCTAGCAAAAGCAATTAAGAAAAAATATCCAAATAAAGAGGTTATTTATTATATTTTACCACAAGCCTGGGCATGGAAAAAAGGAAGAATTCCTAAAATTGAAAAATATTGCGATAAGCTTTGTTCAATCTTACCTTTTGAAAAAGATTATTACTCAAAAAAAGAAAAAATCACTTATGTTGGTCACCCTTTACTTGATGAAATAGAAGATTATAAAACTACAGCTTCAACTTCTAACAAAATAGCTTTTATGCCAGGAAGCAGAAAAAATGAGATTATAAATCTTATGCCAATATTTAAAAAACTTATTAAAAATATTCCAAATAAAGAGTACATTTTAATTATCCCTTCTAAGTTTGATGAAGAATATATTAAGAACATTTATGGAGATATTTCAGCATTTACTATTTCAAATAATGCCCATGAAAGCCTTAAGAAAAGCGATTATGCCTTTATTTGTAGTGGGACAGCAACCCTAGAAGCAGCACTTATTGGAACACCTTTTACACTTAGCTATATCGCTAAGAAGTTAGATTATTTTATAGGTTCACGACTTGTAAAACTTCCAGCTGTTGGATTAGCAAATATATTCTTTTCAAAGATGGGTAAAGAGCTAATTCATAGTGAGTTTTTACAAGAAAATGTAACTGTTGAAAACCTCTTAAATGATTATAAAAAAATGGATACAAACAAGTTTATGGAAAATTCAAAAGTTCTAAGAGAATATCTTAAATTTGGAAGTTCTAAGAATGTGGCTCGCATAATTCAAAACTAATTTAAATTTTGATAGAATATATGCCTTAAATAAAAAGATATAGGAAAATATATGCTAGACGTTACACAGATTCAAGAGATACTTCCACATAGATACCCTTTCTTACTTGTAGATAGAATTACAAGCATGGAAGAAGGCAAAAGTATCATTGGTTTTAAAAATATCTCTATTAGTGAACCTGCTTTTATGGGACATTTCCCTGGGCATCCAATTTATCCAGGTGTATTAATTCTTGAAGGAATGGCGCAAGCTGGTGGAATCTTAGCTTTAAAAAGCAATGATTTATCATATGAAGAGATGAAAAGTAAAGTTATTTATTTCATGAGTATTGATGGGGCAAAATTTAGAACACCAGTAAAACCTGGTGATAAATTAGAATACAGAATTGAAGTAAAAAAACTAAGAGGTACTTTAATAGTGCTTGATGGTAAAGCTTTTGTTGATGATAAGTTAGTTGCAGAGGCTGAATTAAAAGCTATGGTAGTGGATAAATAATAAATATATGAATAATATCCATAAAACAGCTATAATAGAAGATGGCGCAATTATCGGTGATAATGTTACTATTGGCGCTTATACTATCATAGGCTCTAATGTAAAAATTGGAAATGGAAATATAATTGGCTCACATACTGTAATTGAAGGTAAAACTACAATTGGTGATAATAATAAGATTTACTCACATGCAGCCCTTGGAACTGATCCTCAAGATTTAAAATTTGATGGTGAAGAAGTTGAACTAATTATTGGAAACAATAATAAAATTAGAGAATTCACACTTTTTAATCCAGGGACTAAAGGTGGAGGTTCAATTACAAAAATTGGTGATAATAATCTTTTTATGGGTTATGTGCATGTTGCCCATGATGTAATTATTGGGAATCATTGTGTATTTGCAAATGTTGCAACACTTGCAGGACATGTTGAAATTGATGATTATGTAGTTGTTGGTGGATTAACACCAATTCACCAGTTTTGCAAAATTGGAAGCCATGCTATGATTGGTGGAGGTTCTGTCTTAACTCAAGACATACCACCTTTTTGTTTAGCAGAAGGAAATAGAGCAAATCTTAGAGGTCTAAATCTAAATGGACTTAGAAGAAGACTAGGAAGAGAAGATATAAATGCTGTGAAAAAAGCATACAAAGATGTTTTTGAATCAGGACAGCCAATCCAAGAGATTGCAAATGAATTAGTAAAAACTCAAGATAATAAATATGTATTAGAATTTGCAAACTTTATTATAAATACAAAAAGAGGTATTCCCTTTATAAGAAAGCAGGAGAGATAGAACATATGAGCAAATTAAAATGTGATTTTTGTGGAGCAATAGATAGTGCTCAAAATCCAGTAATATCAGGAGACAATGCTTGTATTTGTAAATCTTGTGTAAACGCTGCCCATGATATTATTAGTGGTAAAGAACCAGCAGAAGATGAACAAACATTAAATCCTGATGTTAAAGCAGAAAGTGAAATAAAACTTCATACACCAAGTGAATTAAAAGCTTTACTTGATGATTATGTCGTTGGACAACATAGAGCTAAAAAGGTTCTTTCAGTTGCGGTATATAACCATTATAAAAGAATTTTTAGAAGAGATGAAATTGGTGAAGATACAGAGATTAATAAATCAAATGTTTTACTAATAGGACCAACAGGTTCTGGTAAAACACTACTTGCACAAACAATCGCAAGATATTTAGATGTTCCTTTAGCAATAGCAGATGCTACAAGTTTGACAGAAGCTGGTTATGTTGGAGATGATGTTGAAAATGTTATTACTAGACTTTTACAAGCAGCTAATGGTGATATTAAAAAAGCAGAAACTGGAATTATTTTTATAGATGAAATTGATAAAATAGCTAGAATGAGTGAAAATAGATCAATCACTAGAGATGTATCAGGTGAAGGTGTTCAACAAGCTATGCTTAAAATCATCGAAGGAAGTGTTGTAAATGTTCCACCAAAAGGTGGAAGAAAACATCCAGGTCAAGATATGACTCAAGTGGATACTACAAATATCTTATTTATTTGTGGTGGTGCTTTTGACGGCTTAGAAGAGATTATCAAAAGAAAAAAAGGTAATAATGTTTTAGGTTTTAACCAAACTAAAAGTAGTAAAAAAGATGAATCTGATCTTATCTCTTTAGTTGAAGCTGATGACTTAGTTAAATATGGCCTAATTCCAGAATTAATCGGTAGATTACATATGATTGCTACATTAAATGAGATAACAGAAGAAGATATGGTTCATATTTTAACTGAACCAAAAAATGCTTTAATAAAA
This sequence comes from Arcobacter sp. F2176, assembly GCF_004116465.1. Classification (NCBI taxonomy): domain Bacteria; kingdom Pseudomonadati; phylum Campylobacterota; class Epsilonproteobacteria; order Campylobacterales; family Arcobacteraceae; genus Arcobacter; species Arcobacter sp. F2176. Next base: position 84,452 of record NZ_PDJV01000008.1, on the reverse strand, counting down.
CAGTATATTAAACTTTTTGAGATGGACAAAGTAAATTTAGAATTTGACAAAGATGCTTTACTTGCTATTGCTAAAAAAGCAATTGAGCGAAAAACAGGGGCAAGAGGTCTTAGATCAATTTTAGAAGATATTATGCTTGATATTATGTTTGATTTACCAAATTACAAAGAGAAAACTATCACTATTACAAAAGATGTAGTAAGTGATAAAAAAGACCCAAAAATCGCTTAATTTAAAAAGGAGAAAGAGTATATGTTTTTAGACAAATTAATTGGATTCTTTTCTAATGATATGGCTATCGACCTTGGTACTGCGAATACTATCGTTTCTGTAAAAGGAAAAGGTATTATTATCAATGAACCATCAGTTGTAGCTGTTCAACATGATAAGTATGGAAAAGATAAAATATTAGCAGTAGGTGTTGAAGCTAAACAGATGATAGGGAAGACACCTTTGAATATTCAAGCTGTTAGACCAATGAGAGATGGAGTTATAGCAGACTTTGAAATGACAGAGAGAATGATTAGATATTTTATCGAAAGAGCTCACTCAAGAAAATCTTTTATAAGACCTAGAATCATCATTTGTATTCCTTATGGAATTACTCAAGTTGAAAGAAAAGCTGTAAGAGAGTCAGCACTAAGTGCAGGAGCAAGAGAAGTATTCTTAGTGGAAGAACCAATGGCAGCTGCAATTGGGGCTGGAATTCCAGTTTCTGATCCATCTGGTTATGTAGTTGTGGATATTGGTGGGGGTACAACTGAGATAGGTGTTACTTCACTTGGGGGACTAGTTCTATCTAAATCAATTAAAACAGCTGGTGACAGATGTGATAAAGCGATTATGGATTATGTAAGACAAAATTATAATTTATATATTGGTGAAAGAACTGCTGAAACTATCAAAATAGAAATAGGAACTGCTGTTAAACTTGACCAAGAGTTAAAAATAAGAGTAAAAGGTAGAGATAACTCTGGGCTTTTATCTACTATTGAATTAGGTTCTGAAGGTGTTAGAACAGCAATAAAAGAACCACTTAGAGAAATTGTTGCTGCTGTAAGAAGTGTATTAGAAGATATGCCACCTGATTTAGCAGGTGATGTTGTTGATAATGGTGTTACACTAACAGGAGGTGGAGCACTTATTCGAGGTTTAGACACATATTTAGCTGATATTATTAAATTACCAGTTAGAGTTGCTGATGAGCCACTTTTAGCTGTAGCTTACGGTACAAGTAAAGTATTAGATGAGGAAGCTTTATTAAGATTAATTTCTAATGAATAAACTACTCTTCGTTCTCCTTTTTATAATCATGGTTGGTCTATACATTTTTAATGTAGACCAATCATTATCTTCAAAATTTATTTTTATCAATAAGATAAAAGATTACTACACAGAAAAACTTGTAATTGTTGAAGAGACCTTAACAAAATATTTTTTTCAAGCCCAAACCATAGAAGATCTTACCCTAGAGAACCAAGATTTAAAAAAATTTAGACTACTTTATGCAGAAAAAAACTTAGAACTTACTCACATAAAAGACGTTCATGTGGACTTAAAAAACTACAAAGCTGATTTAAGACTTGCACAAGTATTATCATATGTTGAATTTGATGACTTTACAAAAGTTTGGTTAGATGCAAAAAAAACAGACTCTCAAATAGAGGGATTGATTTCTGAAAACTATGCAGCTGGAATAGTTGTAAATAAAAATAATCAAGCACTAGCTTTATTAAATGGAAATGAAAAAAGTAATTATGCGGTTTATATTGGTGAAAATAAAGCACCTGGAATTACTCATGGTAAAGCAAATTCAAATATCCTTTTAGCAAAATTTATTCCAATTTGGATAAATATAAAAATAGGAGATGAAGTAATAACTTCTGGCATGGATAATATCTTTTTTGAAGGTCTAAAAGTTGGTAAAGTAATAGCAATCAAAAAAATGGCAGATATGCAGGAAGCTCAAATTGAACCTTATATTAATGCACTTAATCAAAATTTCTTCTATATATATTCTAAAAAGTCACTAAAAAAAACTAAATAATTTTATTAAGTCGTCAGTAAGTATCTTTATGATTAAATTTATTTAATAAAGGATTCTTATGTCAACTACACTTATTAATGATTTATCAATTCTATATGTTGAAGATGATGCAACTGTTAGAGAGTCACTATCCTCTACCTTAAAACTTTTATCAAAAAAGATTTATCCAGCTAGTGATGGACTTCAAGCACTAGAAATAATAAAAAACCAAACAATTGATTTAGTTATAACAGATATAAAAATGCCAAAATTAGATGGTCTTGAGTTATCAAAAAAGATACAAGAATTAAATTTAAATATACCAATCTTAATCACAACAGCACATGATGAGATAGATTACTTACATAAAGCAATAGAACTAAATATTGATGCATTTATCACAAAACCTTTAAATATAACTTCTTTGATACAATCAATTACGAAATTAGCAAAAATCATATCAACTAAAAAAGAATTGGAGAAGAAGAAACAACAACTTGAACAATTCAAAAAAGCAGTCAATTTCTCAAATTTGATACTTGATATTTCACAAGAAGGTGAGATATTAAGTATCTCTACAGAAAATTCAATAGAATTTGATTTATTCAATCCAGATAAAATAAAAATAACAAATATAAAAGAGTGTATAAGTGATGAAAACTTTTTACATATTTTAGAAAGTGTTAATGACTTAAATATATTTCATAAAAACTTATCTTTAAAAATAAATGAAGAACAATATACTGTAAATATAACTGCATTTGCAAATGAATATGGGGATGATGTAAAAACAATAAATCTTATTCTCAAAGATTTAACAAAAACATTAAAGAAAAAAGATCAAATAATAGAAAGCCTCTATATTGATCAAAGTACAAATTTAAAAAATAAATTTGCTTTATATAAAAGGATAAATGAACTTTCTACTAGTGATTTAATGCTTTGTATAATTGATTTAGATGATTTTAGAAAACTTACAAAATTATATGGATATAAAATGGGAGATAAAATCTTAAAAATCGTTTCCCAAAAAATATTAAAAATCATAAATGTAGAACAAAAAGAGGAACTCTTATTTGAATTATACAAACTTGAGTCTGATAAATTTGTACTTTTAGTTTTACCGAAAAGCCCTTTAGAAGATGATGATATTAATGCAATAATGAGTAATTTAATAAATAAATTAGAAGATAATTCATTTGAAATAGAAGAAAATGTATCTTTAGATATATCTTTTACTTTTGGAATTGCTTATAATGAAGAAGAAGATATTTTAACAGAAGCTTTAATTGCAAAAGATGTAGCAAGAGAATCAAAAAAAGATTTTGTCATTTATAATAAAATTAAAGGAATAAAAAATATATTTGCTAGAAATTTACAGTTACAAAAAAAGATAAAAAACGCCTTTGATGAAGATAAAATTATTCCTTATTTTCAGCCAATAATAGACAAAAATAAAAATGTAGTAAAATATGAAGCTTTAGCTAGAATAATTGACACAGAAGATAATAAAGTGCTAACTCCTTTTTTCTTTTTAGAGCAAATAAAAGCTTCGAAAAACTACTCTAAATTTACAAAAACAATTATAGAAAAATCTTTACAATGCACAAGTATTTTGCAAAAAGAAATATCTATAAATCTATCTTTTGAAGATATCTCAAATCCCGAAATCATACTTTTTTTAGAAGAGAAACTATTAAAATATAGTTCTATTATAACTATAGAATTATTGGAAAGTGAAGGATTAAAAGATATAGAAAAGACTATTAATTTTTGTAACTTAATGAAAGATTATGGAGCAAAAATTGCTATTGATGATTTTGGAGCAGGATATTCAAATTTTGAGTATTTTTTTACTCTACCAATAGATAAAATTAAAATAGATGGAAGTTTAATAAAAAAAGTGAATGAATACAAAGGATATGTTTTAGTAGAGGCTATAGTTAATTTCTGCAAAAAACTAGATATCAAAGTTGTTGCTGAATTTGTTGAAGATGAAAAGACTTTTGAAACTCTCAAAAGTCTTGGTGTTGATTGGTTTCAAGGGTACTATTTTAGTAAACCAAAACCTATAGAAGATTTCAAATAATGGAACAAATAAAAAAAGAAAATTATCTTAAAAAATTTAGTATATTTTTCATATTATCAGCTGTATCTTTTACTATTTTAATACTGTGTTTTGCACTATATGAGATTGTAAAATATAGAGATATTATTTATAAAGAGAAAGCACAACATGAAGATTCTCAAAAAACAAATACTATAAACAAATACTATGATAACTATAAGCAACTTTTAAAATCTATACAAATAAATCCTTTGTTTACAATCTATCTAAAAAATCCTTCTAAAGAGAATCTAAAGAATTCCATATCCCTTTTTGAAAGTTTTGTTTCTTATGATAAACATATAACTCAATTGAGATATATTGATATAAAAGGACAAGAACAAATAAGAATTGATAGATCAAATGTAAATAGTAATTACAAAATCATAAAAAATCCTATTTTACAAAATAAAGAACATAGAGATTATTTTGAAAAAAGTATCAAACTAGCAAAAGGTGAAGTTTATACCTCAAAAATCGATTTAAATATAGAAAATAAAAAAATAGAAATTCCTTATAAACCAGTTTTAAGATTTGCAGTACCTATTTTTGAAGAGAATAAAAGAGTTGGTATCCTCATAATAAATATTTTTGCAGAAGAATTATTAGACACTATAAAAGAATCAAAAGATTTTGATATAACTATTTACGACCAAGATAAAGAAGTTTTAGTATCTAATAATAACTTGCAAAATGAATGGACAAGATATTTAAAAAAAGCAAAAGTAATAAATAAAAATTCTATTATTTTTGAAGATTTATTAATAAAAAGTTCTGATTATGAGAACTTGTTTATAGCTTTTTCTTCAAAAAGTTGGCTCAATAGATTTTTGGCTTTTTTTGACTATAAAATCTTTTTATTATTTGCCTTAGTTATATTCATAGCTTTTCTTTCAGCTTATTATTTAGCTAGGATTCCAAAAAAACTTTTTGATAAAATTACTTCACAGCAAGAAATACTAATCCAACAATCAAAAACATCTGCAATGGGAGAGATGATAGCAATACTTGCGCACCAATGGAGACAGCCATTGAATCAAATCTCTGTTTTGATACAAGAAATAGAATTCAAAAAACAGCTAAATCTTTTAAGTGATGAAGAGTTTGAAACTATTTCAAACAAAATAAAAAATAGTTTATCTTATATGTCCCATACAATAAATGACTTTAGAGATTTTTTAAAACCCTCAAAAGAAAAAAACAAATTTAATATTTTAGATGCAATAAAAGATACCATTACCTTAATTGATGCAAAATTTTTAAATGATTATGTATCGTGTGAGATTATAAATAATTCTAATTCAATAAATGAATATACTATAACTTCTTATGAAAATGAATTTAAACATGTAATAATTAATATCTTAAATAATTCAATAGATGCATTAAAAATGAGTAATGAAGAAGCTGATAAAAAAATCACAATAGAGTTATCTAGCAAAAAGAATATTATAAACATAAAAATTTCTGACAATGGAGGTGGAATAGAAGATTCTATAAAAGATAAAATCTTCGAACCTTACAAATCAACAAAAGAAGCACAACAAGGGACTGGACTAGGGCTTTATATGTCTAAATTAATTATTGAAAATAACTTTCATGGTAAAATATCTGCCAAAAACTTAGACAATAAAGCAGTCTTTACAATCACCCTTTATAAAGATTTAATATGATGCCATCATCTTATCAACTTGCCCCCAGGTTAAGTCATCACTTTTTTTATCTTTTTTAAACATATTGTAAATATATCTTGCAAACATATCTGTTTCTAAATTTACTTTTGAGCCTATTTTATAAGTTTTAAACAGAGTATTTTCAACAGTATGGGGAATAATTGTAAGCCTAAAAGAGTCTTCCATCACTTCATTAACAGTTAAAGAAACCCCATCAATACTAACACTTCCCTTTGGAATAATATATTTTGAATACTCTTTAGGTAGAGAGATTATAAAATCAGTAGAATTTCCATTTTTTTTTATTGATTTTACAGTTCCTAGACAATCCACATGACCTTGTACAATATGTCCTTCAAATCTATCACCCATCATCATAGCAGGCTCCATGTGAACCTTACCTTTATAGTTTTCCATAGCTAATATTTTTTGAGATTCAGGAGAAAGTTCTACACTAAATGTCCCACTTGAAACTCTAACAACTGTCAAACATGCTCCATTTATTGAGATAGAGTCTCCAATCTTTGGTTCATATTTTGCTTTTAGTGTAAGTACATTTGATTTGAAACTTAGCACCTCAGCCATCTCTCTTATTAGTCCTGTGAACATGTTTTTCCTTTAAAATTGCTGTAAATCTTGAAATATTTGGTATAATACCGAAAACTTATTGAGAAGCTAATTTTAAACTATTCTAATTTTTTAACCTAACTTTCAAACACTTTTCAATATAAACAAAAAAAGATAAAGATACATTAGACAATTGTATACTTATGGAGATAAAATGAAATATGATGTAATCGTAGTCGGTGGAGGACATGCTGGAATTGAAGCCTCATTGGCAAGTGCAAGAATGGGTAAAAAAACTCTTCTTGTAACTATGCTAGTTGAACAAATCGGAGCAGCAAGTTGTAACCCCGCTATTGGTGGATTGGCAAAAGGACATTTAGTAAGAGAATTAGATGCCCTTGGTGGAGAGATGGGACTTTGTACAGATAGTGCAGGTATTCAATTTAGAATATTAAACGCTTCTAAAGGTGCAGCAGTTCAAGGAAGTCGTGCACAAATTGATATGGATAGATATAGAACATACATGAGAAAAGTATGTCACAATACAGAAAATCTAGAAATCTATCAAGATGAAGTAAGTTCACTTTTAACAAAAGATGAAAATGGTCTTGAGGTTTGTGGTGTAAAAACAAAACTTGGTGAAGAGTTCGAATCAAAAAAAGTAATCCTTACAACGGGAACATTTATGAAAGGTCTTATTCACATAGGAACTTCAACTTATGATGCGGGAAGAGCGTGGGAATTACCCTCTTCTACTTTATCAACACAGCTAAAAGAGTTTGGACTAAATGTTGGAAGATTAAAAACAGGAACACCTGCAAGAATTGATGCAAAATCAATAGACTTTTCAAAAATGGAAGAGCATGGAGGAGATGAAAAACCAACTCCTTTCTCATTTAGAACAGATAAGTCAACTTTTAACCCAAAACAACACCCTTGTTATATCACATATACAAACTTGGGAACACATGGGAAAATAAGCAGTAATTTCCACAGAGCACCTCTATTTACTGGACAAATCAAAGGAAGTGGACCTAGATACTGTCCAAGTATTGAAGATAAGGTAAATAGATTTTCTGAGAGAGATAGACATCAACTGTTTTTAGAGCCTCAAACTGCAATGGCAACAGAATATTATATCAATGGATTAAGTACTTCTATGCCAATTGATGTTCAAAAAGAGATGATACACTCAATAGCTGGTTTAGAAAATGCCAAAATTGTGAGATATGGATATGCCATAGAGTATGATTATGTTGACCCAACAGAACTAAAACATACCCTTGAAACTAAAAAAGTAAAAAACCTATATCATGCTGGGCAAATTAATGCTACTACAGGATATGAAGAAGCAGCTTCTCAAGGACTAATGGCTGGTATCAATGCTTCACTTGCAATTGATAATAAAGAGCCTTTAATCCTAAGAAGAGATGAAGCATACATTGGTGTTTTGATTGACGATTTAGTTACAAAAGGAACAGCTGAACCATATAGAATGTTTACAAGTCGAGCAGAATATAGACTACTTCTAAGAGAAGAAGGAGCAGATATAAGACTTAGTGAGTACGGTCATAAAATTGGACTTATAAGTGATGAAACAATCCAAAAAGTACAATACAAAGAAAAATGTATAAAAGGAGCAATTGATTTTATGAAAGAAGAGTGGTTTACTTCAAAAAAAGAGAATCTAGAACTTCTAGAAAAACTTGGACAAGATAAAATCAAAGATAGAGTTTTATTACTTGATATAGTTGGAAGAAATGGTGTTACAACAGAAAACTTTGATGAACTTTGCCCTCAATTTAAAGAGCTAGATAACTATATAAAAGAGCAAATAATAATTGAAGCGAAATATTATAGATATGTTGAAAAACAACAAAAACAAATAGAAAAAATGAAAAAAATGATTCAATTAAAAATACCAGAAAATTTTGATTATAAAGAAATCCCTGGACTTTCAAATGAAGCAATCGAAAAGCTAGAAAAGTTTAGACCACCAACTCTTTTCAATGCAGGAGAAATTTCAGGAATAACACCAGCTGCAGTTGATGTTATTCATTTGTATATAAATTTACAATGTAAGATACAAAAGTAAATGATAATATACATTAGTTAGTGATAATTTAATGCCTACTTCAACTAGAAATTTGACCCTTGATTTTATGCAAACTGAAAAAGGTCAATATTCTAGTTTTAAATTAAATGCTATTCTTGGATTAAAATATAACCACAATAATAAAAATAGCCACAACTTTTTAGTACAGTTCCAAAACATAAAGACTAACTATCTAGAAACAGTTGAAATCACCCCAGAACTTTTAAGATATAAATTTAAACTAGGAAATACTTATAAAGAAGGTAAACTCGTTAATAAAGATTTAAATGAGTTTGAAGATTATCTTGAAATTGATACTTTACAAATGAAAGAACAACAACCTATTTATAAAGTACTTTCAAAAAATAGTATCAAATATATTTTAGGTAATAATGATTTTAATGCCTTTAAATACGGAGGGAACTTTTGCTATGTACATGAAAATGAAGATGCTAAATATATTATTCCTTCATATGTTATAGCACTTTATTACTATTTTAAATCTTCTTCTATGAAAGAGTCTTTGTATAAAGGAAATCCATTTATTTTATATGATAGTGTAAATTCAAATCTAGGCGATAAGACAGATGCTATCTTAGTATTAGAGTCACATGCTTCTAAACTTGATGGACCATTTATATATAGATTTTTGACAGATGAAATTGCACAAAAAGGTTTCGTAGATTTTTCAAGATATATTTCAGCATTTAAAACTAAAAATGATATGGATAAAAAGCCTACGGTTTTAATCCCTATAAAAGCCTTATTCCCGACAAGAGAAATTTTTAATATCAAAATACGATACATTGAAATAGAAGATAGTTCTAGCAATAAAAAAACTTATCTTGTAAATGAAATACAAAATGATGATTCAACCTTAGATTTTGAAAAGCTTACTATTTTAAAGAAAAAGAAAAAAGATAGGAAGATTGATCCAAATGATGAAGAGGGATTGCATATAAAAGGTAGAAAACCTAAAAAAAGAAAGAAAACTGTTAATACTGATACACCTTCTTTGATTTATGGTACAAACAAAATTAGAGAAATTGAAAATACTCAAAACCTATCATTAATAAATAAAGATATTACATATGGCTCACTTGAAGAAGAGAACCCAAATGTACCTATAGTAACTGACAAAGAAAAAAAAGGTGAAGTATCAGTAAGTTTTTCAAAAGGAGAAAACTCTGGTGATGAAACAGCACAACAATCAAGATTAGAAACAGATAATGATAATAAAAATGAAGTTTCTAAACCTCCTACTTTTGATATCTTTTTAGAAAGTATTGAATTTATTGAAAACTCTAATCTTGTTAGTGAATTTATATATAATGACATACCAAAGAATGTACCTGTTAGCTATACAAAAAGTGATGAACTAACAAGTCAATGTTCTATCCATAACAGAATAAAACAATATGTTACTTGTGCTTTTGAATACAATGACATAAAAATAGTTTTAATTGAAGTAGAGTCAGAACATAATGACTTTGCAACTTGGGTTATTGCTTCAAAAAATGAAATATTTGAAGATGCAATTACTGAAGCTCTTGAGATGAGATATTCTGAACAAAAGGTTTTACAAGAAATAAAAGATACTTATAATGATTTAAATACACTAAAGTTTAATACTCATCGGCATGCTCAAATCAATGATGAAAATGAGCATGAAGAGGTTCTGGAGAGATGGTTATTAAGATTACTAAATATAATTAATTGGCATTAACTTAGAATGTTTTAAGAATTATTTTACAATAATAATATATAAAATAAGGACAAGTATGAAAGAACTAATAAACATTGAATCTAAGCAAGACCTCGAAAAATTACTTTTAGCTATAATAGAAGATAAAGAAATAGAAATTAAAGAAGTAAAACCTATTGCATTTAACTTAAGATTTAAAGGTGAAAAGTTTAAAGTTAATAATGGTTATATTTCTGCAGACTTTGCAGATTTGTTAGTTACATTTAAAAAAGATTATAGAGAATTTTTAGTAACTACTATTGGCAAATCAAAAGCAAGAGAAACTGAAATATTTTTCAAAGTTGAAGATGGTAGTATTCAATTAGACTTTCTTAATGATCTACCAAAAGAAATATGGGAGCAAATTAATAAAATGACTGGAAAACAAATTTCAATAACCCTAATAATTGCTATATTAGCATACTTTTCTTCAAGTTCTTGGCAAAATTATTTAGATACTCAAAAAGAAACATTAAAAATTTATTTAGACAGTAAAAATAAATCAGATGCTTTTGAAATTGCTTCCAATGCAATAGATATTTTAAAAGAAAATAAAAAACTTGAAGTGAGAAAGAATAGACCTATAAAAACAGCTATTGAAATGTTATCTACAAATGAGGAATTAGAGATACAAACAGATGAAACAAAAAAAGAATTATACAATGAAACTGATGCTGAAAAATTTGCTTATGATGAAGAAGAAAAAGATACTATCACAAAATATAATGAAAGTTTCAATATTAAAGGTTTTACAAAAGAAACCTATGGATGGAATATTAAAATAGAAAGTCACAATAAAGAAATGAAACCAAAAACTTTTTGGGCAACTTCAAAATTATTACCAGAAAATAATATTAAACTATTTGAGGATGCAGATAATAATAAGGCAAGAAAATTAGAAGTTACTGTTGTGAAGAATAAAGGAAAAGTAACAGAAGCTTATATTACTAATTTAATAATAAAAAAATAATAATAAAATAGTTCTTACCTTTATAAATACTTTTATACTTTAAAAATAAATTGGAATTAATGCTAATTTATTTAATATTGTATAATAAAACTTAAACTTTATATAATTAGATATTTTCTTATATTGGATAAAATTTTGAATACTAAAACAATAACAATCTTTTCGTGGAATGTAAATGGAATAAAAGCTATTTCTAATAAAAAAGCTTTACTTTGGGTTGATACATTTAAACCAACAATTTTATGCTTACAAGAAATTAGAACTCAAGAAAAAGACATCCCAAATACCTTTAACAAAGTTTATAAAAATATTGCCATTAACTGTGGAAATGTAAAAGGAATGTCTGGAACCTTGACCTATACAGACTTAAATTTGGAAAGCGAAAGTTTTACTGAAGAAGTGGATATAAAAAGTGAAGGTAGAATTATTGAACACCATCATAAAAATATTGTTATTTTTAATGTTTATATTCCAAATGGAAAATCATCAGAAAAAAGACTAAAATATAAAATCAATTTTTTGAATAAATTTTATAGATACAGTGAAAGATTAAGAAAAGAAGGAAAATCTATTATCATATGTGGTGATTTTAATACTGCTCATAAAAATATAGATTTAAAAAAAACAAAAATACATTCAAAATCAGGATTTTCAGATACAGAAAGATTGTGTCTAGATAAATTTCTTAAAAAAAACTATCTTGATACATACAGATTTATACATGGAGAAAAAAAAGAAGCATATACATGGTGGTCCTATCGTTCTAATGGAAGATTAAAAAATGAAGGCTGGAGAATTGATTATATTTTTATTTCAAAAGATTTAAAAAACAATTTAAAGAATGCTTTTATTCTTGATGAAGTAATAGGTTCGGATCATTGTCCAATTGGGATAGAATTAGTAATTTAAGAAAAATATAACATATGTGTTATATTTATATCACTTATGTTGTATTTTTCTTTCAATGTTTTTTATTTAGTTTATGGTATATTATAGTAATTAAAGAAAGTTTATTAGTTAGGTTTTAATGATAGATAAAAAATGGTCGAATTATATTAAATCTTTATTGAAAGCAGAAATAAAAAAGAAAAATATAACTTATGAACAACTTTCTATTAAATTAAAAAACTTAGGAGTTTTAGAAACTCCAGAATCAATAAATACTAAAATTAATAGAGGAACTTTTAGTAGTGTCTTTTTTATTCAGTGTTTACTTGCAATTGATGTACAAAAAATAAAGTTTGAAAGACCCTAATGACAATAAAGACAGAATATTTTAGAGATTCTAAATACAATATTAATTCATCTTCTTATAATACACTTTCATATTCAACATTTTCTAAAATTCATCAAATGACTGCTTACCTTGCAATGTTTCCACCTAGCCTACCAAACTATTTTATTGAAAACTTTTCAAAAAAAAATGATTTAGTTTTTGACCCTTTTTCAGGAAGAGGAACAACTATCTTTGAAGCATGTAGATTGGGAAGAATTGGTATTGGAAATGATTTAAACCCATTGGCTGTATGCTTAACAAAAGCAAAGGCTAACTTACCTTTAAATATTAAAAATATCCATAAGCGTATTAATGAACTTGAAAAGAGATACATAAAACCTGATACTAATAACATTTCTGAAGACATAAAAATTTTATACGATGAAGAAACTACTTTAGCTCAGCTAATATATTTAAAAAAAGAATTAAGTAAAAAGAAAAAGATTGATAACTTTATTTTAGCAATATTAACAGGTTTAATGCACGGTAAACAACGAAAAGATGGTTCTTCTATCTACTGTAGTATTGATATGCCTAATACTTTTAGTATGTCTCCTAATTATATAAAAAACTTTGTAAAAAAACATGGCCTAACTAAACCAAAACAAAATGTTTTTAATCTTATAAAAAATAGAGTTGAAACTATTTTAAAAGAGACGACAAATACAATTGATCAACAAAATAGTTTTAAATCATTAAAAAACTATGTTAAAGGGTATTGTTTTAATGCTGATGCAATTAAAAGTTCTGCAAAAATAAAATCTAAATATGGGAAGGAAAGTGTTAAATTAATTGTAACCTCTCCACCTTATTTAAAAGTAATTAATTATGGAAAATATAATTGGATAAGATTATGGCTTCTAGATGAAGATATAGAAAAAGTAGATAAAAATGTTGGTATATACCATAAAACCCAAAAACAAAACTTATCAGACAATTTATCACTTGTAAAATATGCCCTATACATGCAGGATCTTTTTAATAGTTGGAACGAAATACTAAAAAAAGATGGTTATGCTTTTGTAGTTATTGGAGATGTAAATGAAGGTAAAGGTGAAACTTTAAATCTTGCCCAGGAAACTTGGAATTTGATACAAAAAAATGGTGGCTGTAAACTTAATCTAATGAATATTATTACAGATAACCTAAATGAAAATGGGGAAGTTAAAGTTACTAAAATATGGGGAAATAAAAAAGGAAAAGCAACTGAAGTTGACCGCATTATGATACTAAAAAGGAGAACATAATATAATGGAATTTCTTGATAATCTCACATCTAAAAATTCTCAATCAGAAATAGCAGGTGGTTTTTTCGAATCAATTGAATATAATGATGAAAAATTTGTTGGGTTTACATACGAAGTAGATTACAATAATGCAAAAATTCTTACTAATGACAAATGGAAACTTAATGTAAAAGGGCTCCCTCATGGTACCTTCTTAATTGCAATTTATAATAATGAACTATCAAAATATTCTAAAGAGGGAATTTTATTGAGAGTTGTAGATATTGCGAAAATTCCTCAATCAAGTATGATAATTGAAGCTATGATTGACACTTATATGGAACAACCTGAAGCTAGAAAGAATTTGTCTCCTGATGTTTATACTAAAAATTATTATCAATTTTCAGGTTTGAACTGTAGAATTTTAGGTACTTTCTTTTTTGAAGAAAAAGAGTTAAAATTTGGAACAGACCTTGAAAACTTTTTAGGGGCACACAAATATAAAGTATTTAAACCCTCTAATGAACAACTAGCAAAGATTGTAAACTCTAAAAATGAAAAAGACACTGATGAAATTAATCTAGAGGTAAAAATTGGAGATCTTAGGTACTCTTCAAGTAAATCCTATACTTTATTAAATCAAGGTGATTATTCAGTTCCTGTTGTCATAAAACCAAATGATATCGTTGCAAGAAGAACAGCATTCTTTGGTATGACAAGAACTGGTAAATCAAATACTATTAAAATAGTAATGAGTGCTATAGTTGATTTAAATAAAAAATTTATCGAGCACAATAAAACAAAGCAACTAACAACTGAAAGTGAAAACTTTAAAAAAGCTATAGGGCAAATTGTCTTTGACATAAACGGTGAATATACTTTTCCTAATAAACAAGATGTTGGTTCTATTTATGATAAATTTAGTACAAATGGAACAGTTATCAGGTATTCTGTATCTCCTAAAAAAGTTGATAAATATGCAGATGTTAGAGCTTTGCAGTATAATTTTTACAATAACTCTATGTTAGAATTTACCTTTGATTTTTTATGTGAACAATTGATGTTTCAAGATAAACAATATGTAAGTGCTTTTAAAAATGTTAAATTATTTGATACTTATGATGAAGATGATATTGAAAAAAATGAAAAAGAAAAATCTTTTTATAAAAGTAATAGGCTTAGAAAAATTGCTCTATACAAATGTATTTTATACAGAGCTGGCTTTAAAGTTAATCAAAATTACAAACTTTATTTTAAAGGTATAGATGGAGCCTCTATTAGTAATGATGGAATTTCTATTAAAGATGCAGATAAATGGTTTGAAACTAATTATGAATTAATGCAAACTGTAAAATCAAAAAGTACAAGTTTAGATGTTTGGGATAGAGATTATGAAGCTTTATATAATATGCTCCTCGCCAATAGAGGTGGCGGTTATAAAATTTTATTAGAATATTCTAAATTGCACTCAACTAATGGGGATAGTGATTATAAAATTGAGATAGATAAACTGTTAAGAGAAGGAAAAATTGTTCTAGTGGATTTATCAAGTGCTAGTGAACAAATTCAAAAGACTTATATCACAAGACTTTGTACTCATATTTTTAATGAATCCATGAATAAATTTACAGAGGATATAGAACCTGAATTTATACAGATGTATTTTGAAGAGGCACATAATATCTTTCCAAAAGATGATAAAGATTTAAAAAGTATTTACAATAGATTAGCCAAAGAGGGGGCAAAACTAAAACTTGGTATTAGTTACTCTACTCAAGAAGTTAGTTCAATTTCTTCAAGTATCTTAAAAAATACACAAAATTGGTTTATTTCTCATCTTAATAATAGGGATGAATTAAGAGCTTTAGAAAAATATTATGATTTTGGTGATTTTAGTGATAGTATTATGAAAAATAGTGATGTAGGATATGCTAGAATAAAAACTTATTCTAATAATTTTATTATCCCTGTACAAATCAAAAGATTTGAGGTATAACATGGGACAACCAGGGGAAAAAGCATCAAAATTTAATCATCAATATATTATTAATGATAAAAAGGTTCAAGACTACTTAAAAAATTGTTATATACCTGATGTTGAACATTTATCAGATCTTGATCTTAAAGAATTTAGTACAGATTTTTCAACTATAGAAGATAAAGTGGAATCAGACATAGAACAAATCTTCGTTGTAGATGGAGGCTATCAAATAGTTACGATAAAAGACAACTATCCTTCTGCTCAACTTGCATATTATAGTTTAGGCTTTTTATACTTTGATAGAAAATTACTTAAAACCTTAAATGAACAACAAACTATTGATCCTGATGATATTGGAAAATTAAAAAATTTATATAAATATCATTTTGTGCTTCCTGTTAAAATAATAAAATTTAAAACAGGAACCTTTGTTAATACAATAAGAGAAACTATTTTCAAAATTTTTCTTGAAAATAAATTAACTGATAGAGATTCAAAAAGTACTCTTTTAAATACTGTTAAATGGCTTACTTTTAAAGAATATCTTAGTCATGAGAATAAAGGTAAAGGTGAAATTAGTGTAACTTGCCATAATTGTAAAAGTAGAGTAGCCTTTAAAAAAAAATCAACCTATGATGATTGTATTAACGATACTATTAAGTGTGATTGCGGAGAAATAATATATTTTACAGATATTTTTAGTTTACATGATTTAGTTGATGATTTTAATGGTGCAACAGGTATAGTTTCTTATTTAATGAGTGTTTTTGAAGTCTGTTTGATTTTAACTTTTTTTAGGGTAGCCCATGAAAATAAAAAAGCACAAGAATTAGCAAAGTGCATGTTTATAAAAGATGGTTCTTTAGCTTTATATAGTAGGCTAGATGATTTTAATAAATATGTAGTAAGACCTTTTATTCAAACTTTATATAAAGCATCGATTAAAGGTAAAAGAAGTTTTGTAAATATCGTAGGATTAGAAAAGAGTGGTATGTTTATTGAACATCTTTCTAATATGGAAAATAAAATTAAAAATAACACTCTTGTTTTACCTAACTTAAAATATATAAAAAAATACATAACAGGAGATACGTCAACTGTCTTTGGTGAGAATACTTATTTTGGTACAAAGATGATGTATAAACTTGACAATAGTTTATCCTTTGTAGTAGATTTTCCTCTTCCTTGCATTAGTGAAAATAATAAATGTATGGATTATATAAAATATATTAATAACCCAAATGTTGAAGATTTCTTAAATCTTAAAACAATGATTAATATACTTTGTGAACTTCGGTGTGATATGTATAATAGAGCTTTTATTCCAGTTACTCTAATAAATAAACTTGTGTCACTTTCAGATATTCCAAGTAATAAAATGCTTACACTATTTACAAAAGAGTCAATTAGTAACTCTAAAACTATATAAGTGCGAAGAAATGAAAAAATATTCTAATAATTTTATTACATTAGCAGATCTCTACTTAGCTTACAAAAAAGCAAAAGTTGAATCTTTTTATGATGGTAACCATCCAACTTCCATTTCATTCGCCAAATATGAAGAAAATTTGGATAATAACCTAAAAAAATTACAAAAAAAATTACAAGATAAAGAAACACTATGGCATTTAGATAAAGAATACTTAGGAAACTCCCTTTATATGCCTAAATCAATCAATACTTCAAATTGGCAAGAAAAAAGCCACTATGTAGGTCTTGATCCTTTTGAAAACTGGTCCAGACAATTTGATTTAAATAACAAAAAAAAACTCGAAACTACATATAGATTAGTCATTGATGCATCTGTTAATTTTCATATTATTTCAAGCCTTTGGATTCTAAAAGTAGGTCACCTATTTGAAGAAAAACTTAATAAAAACTTTACCTATGGAAATAGACTTAGAAGATATAAAGAAAAAACTGATGAGATAGGCGAAATTAACACAGATACCTTAGGATTATTTCAACCATATTTTTCAGCATACAAGAAGTGGAGAGAAAAAGGTCTCGATACAATGAAAATATCTGTAGAAAAGGGATTGAATATTCATGCAATTACAATGGATTTATCAAGATTTTATCATAATGTAAGTCCAAATTTTATTTTAGCCCCAACATTTCTAAAGATTATTGGGGTAACTTTAGATACAAATAGTAAATTATTGACAGAAGAAATTATTAGTGCCATGAACACTTGGTATAAATACACTCCAGATTACGATTCTCGAACAGAGGGTGCATTGCCCGTAGGACTTTCTGCTTCAAAAATAATCTCAAATATTTTATTATATGAATTTGATAAGCAAATTAACGAACACATTAACCCTCTCTACTATGGTAGATATGTAGATGATATTTTTTTAGTTATTAATTCTCCCCAAGAGATTCAAAATGCAGAAAATCTAATGAATTGGATAACTACCAATATACCATGTTTGCAAAAAAATAATGATAGTTTAACAATTAACTTTCAGTATAGTTTAGATTCAACCTTAATTTTTGGTAGTGATAAGCAAAAAATATTCTATTTATCTAGTGAACATGGTCTTGATTTAATCAATAATATTAATAAGCAAATTAAACTTCAATCTAGTGAATATCGCTTATTAGCTAATCTACCTGATTCAACTTCTGAAATGGCAGCAAGAGCATTACTTAGTACAGCAGATGCTAGCCTTGAAGCAGATGCACTTAGAAAAACAGATGTAGTTTCTATAAAAAGGCTAGGCTTTTCACTATTATTAAAAGATATTGAATCTTATGCAAAAGACTTAAAATCAAGTAATTGGAAAGATTTGAGAGTAAAATTTTATACTCTAATAAATAGATATCTCTTAGCACCTTCAGGTATTTTTGATTATACAGGATATTACAATAGAATATTCTCTATTATGATTGCTTGTAATGATTTAAAAGAAGCTTCAGAGTTTATCGATAATTTAATCTTTACCTTTCAACTCCTTGAAGAAACTACAGATGATAAAACAGATATACAAATTAAATTTAATAGCTATAAACAATATATGGTTAAAGTCCTTATAGAAACTGCTTTTGTTTCTTCAACAGTTAAAGGCTTTGAGGAATGGACGAAACTTGGGAGAATTATACGCAAGCTACAAAATATTACTCAAGATAAAAATCTTCCTTCTAGAAGAGACTCTATAAAAAAACTAAGTAATACCTTATTAATTAAAGATTTAGGGAAACGTCCATATAAAGAATATTGGTATTACTCTCAAACTGAAGATGCGAAGGATAAAGATATACCAAAAAGAAGATCTATTCAAAAAATACTTAAACTCGCTTCTATAAGGTACTTTAGAGAGGCTGCAAATTTAAAAATACCTCATTGGAAAGCATTAACCTTCCCCACAAGACCTCTAACCCTACAAGAAATTATACTAATAATTCCAGAAACACTACATAATAGAAGCCTCTTAAAAAGAGCTATCTTAGGATTAAGAGGTGCAGGAGTTAAAAGTGATGAGATTATAGGCTTTTCAGCTTTGGATGAGACATTACTCCTTAATATTCCAAATAAAATTATAAATAAACAAATTATTGTTGCTTTAACAAGTTATAAAACAGAGGATAAGCAATGGGAAGCTGTTGTAAAAGGTACCCCCGATAGGTCTGTTCAAAGATACTCAAATCTAACGCAATTAATTAATAAAATACTAAAAGAAAAGAACAAAATTAATTATATAACTTTTCCTGAATGTAGTATACCAAGAAGATGGGCCTTCAGTATAGCATATAAGCTTGCCCAACATGGAATTTCATTAATATGTGGCTTAGAATATTATTCAGAACCTAAAATAAAAGGTTTGAAGAATGATAGTTTACTATCCCTAGTTACTGATTGGCCAGGATATAAAACTAATTTAATTTATTTACAATCAAAGTTAAAACCAGCATTAGCTGAAAAAAAATACTTAACTACACAAAGTAAAAAACTATATGAACCACCAATTTCCAATACAAACCTTCCAATTTATAAACATGGTGAATTTTATTTTGGATTATTGATATGCAGTGATCTTACAAATATTCTAAATAGATCTTTTTTTCAAGGTAAAATTGATGGTTTATTTATTTTAGAATGGAATTCAGATATTGAAACATTTAATTCCCTAATAGAATCTACTGCATATGATTTACATTCATTTGTTATACAAATAAACAATAGAACATATGGTGACAGTAGAATAAGAGTTCCTTTTAAGGAATCCTATAAAAGAGATTTAATTCGTGTAAAAGGGGGAATTAGTGACTTTTATGTTTTAGGGAGTATTAACTTTGATGAATTAAGAAGATTTCAAAGACAAAAAAAGTCTTCTCTAAATCCTAAGTTTAAACCCCTTCCTATAGGTTATGAAGTTTCAAGATGGAGAAAACGTAAAACAAATTTTACTTTGTGAATTTTTATAAATTTTTACAAATCCCTTATGAATTGTAAAATGGCAACCTACAATTTCGGCTACATTTTTCTGATTTACAATTTTATCTTGTCTTTCTAAATAATTTATCGCACCAATTACTTCACTTTCACTAATTATTCTTCCACTTTTATTTTCTTTAGGAATAAGTTCTTTTAACATTCGTTCATACCAATAAGGTATATATTTAAGTCCATGAGTGAACTCTTTATATGTTAAATGATTAGATTGAATAAAATCTAAAAAGTTAAAAGGAAAGTTTTTGAATAGATGATAAATCATACTATTTACATAAAAAGTTTTATAAATAGCACTTGCTTTTTTTGAATTATAAACCTCTAATTTTTTGCATATTAATTTATATTCGTCTAGTTTTGAAAAGTTTTTTAAAACTAAATCTTGTTTTCTATCTAACAGATAATATAATCTACAAAAGATATGAAAAAACATTACAGACCAAACTTTTTGTCCATTTATCTCAAAATATCCTCTTTCTAAACCCTCTTCAAACCATCTTATAGCTTCTAAGCCATAATCATCGGGGATATTATCTTGATGTGTATCAGTCAAACCTAAATCTGCACCACAATTGCTACAGTATTTTATCTTATCCGTTAATTCCGTCTTTAAAAGTTTTATTGGTTTATAACAATGCCAACATCTATCAGTTAAAAAAATCTTATGTTTAGGACAAGCTGTATAAAAAAAGTATCTCCACTTCTTTCTCCAATAAGGTATTTCATCGGTTTCTAAACATTTAGGGCAGTACATCAAGCCAAAGTGTGTTCTTTTATCTATTAGTCTTCTTATTTGCTGTGGAGGATATAAACTTTGATTTATAAAAAGATAGCCTTCTTGACTTCGTAAAGATATCTTATGTAGCTCTTCTTTTGTCAAAATACTCTTCATAGCTAACAAATCAAAAAACTCTTGATTGTCATAAAAATCTAAGTCTTTACGAGTATATGAATTTTTTCTTGTATTTTTAATATGCAAATTTAAAAAGGTTGTAGGATACATATAATGGGCATGAGCCATTCTTGTTAGCCATGAGCTTAAAAGTTCATCTTCTAAAGGGTGTAAATGTATTTGAAATGGATAGTTTAGTTCTTTTTTGAGATCATAACGACTCCTTTATCTCTTTTTTTGTAATTCTTTCACTTTTTGTTCTAATAGCATAAATTGAAGCATCTTTTAAAATATCTATTGCTTCTCCAATACATCCTTTTGATAGTCCATGAAGATAACTTAGTAATTCATAATTTTTAAATATATTTGATGCTTTTTTTAATGGTAACATAGCTTCCATAGTAGCAATAAACCTTAAGAAGTTTTCATCATTATTCCATAGTGGTAATTCATAAGGTTTAAATCTTGATTTTGTTTGATTATCAATTGATATGGCAGACATAGCATCTTGAGTACCTGCAAGGATTATAGGTATTCCTGTTTTATTATTTAATGTTTTAAGGGAGGTAATAAGTTGAGCCATTTTATTATGTGGACCATGTAGTACATTTTGAATCTCATCTATTATTATCAATTTTGTTTTCATCAAATTTAAATAAAAAACTGCCTCTTCCTTTTTCTTTGAGACTTTCTCTTTATGATTCACTGGAACATTCATACTTGATAAGATTTCAGTAAACATTATTGACTCATCAGAAGAGGCTTCAGCTATGACATATACAAGAGGCATCAAGTGAATTAAATCTCCATCTTCATCTATATACTCATCTTTTGCAAATTTTCTGTAAAAACGTTTTAAAATAGCTGATTTCCCATTGTTGCTATCTCCATACAAAAGCATCCCTCTACTTCTTATACTTTTAGGAGCATTGTATATATCTTCAATTTTTGCCAATATTTTATTTGCATCAGGATAATCAATCCATTTATCTTTTTGAATAAAAAAGATTCTTTCTTCATCACTTAAATCAAGATATTTTTTTAGCTGAGGAGATAAATTTTCATTCATACTTCATCCTCCTCTATTAAATCAAAACTAAACAATTCTGGTGTTCCTATCTCTATATTTTTAACAATTGTTTTACTAAGTTCTTCTTGATTTTCTTCTATCTCTTCTTTCACTAATTTTTTCTCTTGCTCAAGTTTTTTGGTTAAATGGTTTTTTGAACTTTTTTTACGTCTTGCTTTTTTTGTTTTAACTTTAGAATTTTCCTCTATATCTCTCATTCTCTTATATGTTTGAAAAAGAGTCATTTCATCAAGTGAATGAGTATCTCCTTTATCTGCTTTTATTTTTGCAATGGTTTCTCTTAGCTCTGAAAGATTTATCTTAGGATTTGTAATATTTCTATATGGTAATTCAAAATATTCCTTTATATCAGGATCATAAAAATATATTTTACTTATATCTCTAGGGTCTCTTTTACAAATAAATAATTTACTTCTTCCTTTTTTAGTTGCAGCTTGGGGAACAATCCATTTTCTTAAAGTTTCTGAGAAATAGGTAACATGATCTAATGTAATACCAGTTTTTTGGACTGTTCTTTCAAAGGAAGGTAGTAGTGAATATCTTAAAAATTTAGTATTTTCTATAATTGGAGGTAAGCCAGTTCCTGGATAATCACCTAAGCCAAAGATTCCTTCCATATATTTCTCTTCAGGAGTCATTTCAAGTTCACTGTGTACTTTTTTATGATACACATTTACAATTAATTCAGTAAACCATTGTTCAAATTCACCTATTGTCATTGCTGCATTCTTTTGAGAATTATAATTTCCTCTTTGAACAATATTAGAGAACATTGTTCCTGATAAATTATGAACTTCACTACTTAAAGTTTTGAAAACACGCTCAACATTTGCACCATAGAACGAGCGACCAACTGGACGCCAATCTATTTCTATAGAATATTGTTCACAAAACCTAGTTAAGTCAATTCCTCTAAATTCACCTGCATTATCGGTAGAAATTTCTCTAGGCAAACCATAAATAGGCCATTCTCCATCAACTCCTTGTTGTTTTAAGAAATCCTCTTTAGGCATAATCATATTTAAAATACACTGCCCAGTATTAAAAAAGCTAACTGGCTCATATGAAATATAAAATCCCATTATCATTCTACTAAATACATCAATTCCTAAAGTAAGATATGCTCTTCCAATAGATTCTCTATTTTCTTCATCAACTAAATCCAAATCCAATGGTGTATGATCTATTTGTACAAGTTCTAAAGGAAAATTACCTCTTGGATTTTTACCTGGTGTTCCCCAAGTGTCAGTTACTTTACTTGAATCCCTTTGTCTTGTAACTTCTTTTGAACTCAAATTATCAATTCGTTTTCTGATTGTATTTAGATGTGGAGGCTTTAAATTTGCATTGTGAAATTTTTCTTGAATGATTCTATAAATATAAGGTATAGAGTATTTTTGTGAATTTAAATAATACTCATCAATAACTGCTTTTATAATTGTTTCATCTTCTTTAGGAAGTCTATTCTTTTTAGGACCTCCTCTTTTCTTTAAATTTGGAACTAAAGAACTTAGAGTTCCCGTACTATTGTAATCTTGTATCCATCTATATATTGTAGGTACACTTGTATTATGTTCTTTTGCAACTTCTTCAACATCTTTTTTTGTATTTCTTTTACCTGTTAATAAGGGCTTTATAATCTTATATTTTTTATTTGCTTCTTCCCATTCTTCTTTATCATATAGGCTAATATCTACTTCTTGGATTTTTTCTGGCATTGATTTTAAAGTGTGAATTTTCAAAACTTTAAACTCATAAGGGAATTCGATCTCTTTTGCTAAAACTTCTTTTGTGGAGATTTGTTTAGATATTTCATATTCTCTATTTTCAAAATAAACTTTTGCACCTATATTTAAAGAAATTTTATTCATCATTTAACCTTAGTTGTGAGTTCATATTTATTTGTATGTTTTGATAATCAAGTTTAATGAGCTTATCAAACACCAATTTCCAAACATATGGTAAATATTTAGCTTGCTCAAATCTATTTTCAGTAATTAATGTTAATAGTTCCAAAACAGATAATTCAGCGTTTTCTTTTAAAATTTTAAGGATTATTTGTTCCTTTTCATTATCACTTGGATGAAAAGCAAATGAGTAAAGAAACTCCATATTTCTTAATGTTTGTATATCAATACATCTCTCATCAAAAGTATCAAAAATCAAATCATTTTGTTCTGCATATAGTCTTGCTTGATTAAATTTGATTTCAAGTTTATCTTTTTTTTCTATCAACTCTGTACTATATTTAACCTCTATAAGTTTTGATTTTCCTTTTTTATAATTAATAAGACAATCTGGATGATAACTTGTGTTTCTATTTTTCAATTTATAATCTATTTTTATAGGTTGTTCTAAATAAGTTAATACATTATCATCAAATTCTAAAGTAACAAATAAAGTTTTTTCAAGCATTGACTCAAAAAATAAACTTCTATCATTTTTCTTACTAGGAAAATATCCAGTTACTGAGCGAAAAGTTTTCTTTGGTTTTCTTTTTGGTAATTTATTATTATTAATTTCCATATTAATACCTTTAGTATTATTATATAATGTATATTATTAAAAAATATGATTGTTTTAGTAATTAATAAAATAATTTTGTAATTTTAAATAATCATTTAACTATAAGTCCTAATAATAAACTTATCTAAAATAATGTACAATTTTAACGGAATTTGGATGTCAGCTCTCCTGCTGTTCCCAACCTTTATTAAGGTAATGCAAAACTGAAAACAAGAATGAGTTATTGTGCCTTTATGGATATAATAAACTTTTTTACTAACGGGAACTTGTAGATTAATATAGTTTATATATATAATGAGGTAATAAGATAATGAAAAAAAATTCACTTTCAGAATATGAGTTTAAAAAAGAAACTCAAGAGTTAAAAATTAAAGAAAATATTAGTTTAACAAAAGCTAAAGATATAATTGCTAAGAAATATGGCTATTCATCTTACTACAAAATAAAACCTTTCCTAAAAAAAATGACTAATTATGATTTAGTTGAAGGGCTACAACTTCCATCTAATGTTCCACAACTAAAAGCTCCAAAAATAGGGAATAAAGAATTAACATCTTTAATTGCAATATGTTTTGGACATATACCACAAGCTAATAAAAATAGAATAGTATATGAGTATGAAATAAACTTAAATGCGACACAGTTTGGAAATATAAAAGAAGATACAAAAATCAAACTTTATAATATACTTTCAACTATCATGGATGTTAATACTTTGCTACAAGAATCCTTCTTTTCAGAATTAAGTATATTAGATGGAGTAGTTAAGATGAAATCTCTTTTCTTAATTAATTTTCCATTTGGAAAAAAAAGAGAGTTACTAGAAGATGTATATGACCAAGACCTTATTACTCTTATTTTTTCAATAAAACACACAAACAAAGAGGCCATAAAAAAGAACAATGAGCTAAATGCGGATAAATCTTTAGATAAAAACATTGAAAAGCTTTGTCTATTAACTTCAATTAATGAAGACAATACTAAACAAATACTTCTAATTGAACTAAATATAAATATTAGAGAAGGTAAGGTACTATCAAGGCAATATGATAAATTTGGTGTAGTACCAAAATTACTTTATCTAAATGATAGTTTTAACAAAGAGAAAATAGCTGATGAACTTTTAGATGATGTTATTTTTGAATTAAAAGAATACAGTAAAATAAATAATATCAATATGGAAAAAGATCTAGCTAAAATAAAAGACAACCTTAATTTTAAGATAGATAAAAGTATGATTATTACAAATATCTTAAAAGATATAGTAGGATAGATTCAATATTATATGCAGCGGCAAAGGCTGCATATTTTAAACAGATTAAAGTTTTATACAAAAATAAAAGAATATAGAAAACCATATTCTCATTAATTAATGTATCTCACATACAAAATAAAACAGTAAAAAATGCAACTGCATAAAAAATAAAATTTATCATCTTATTTCTAAAGGCTAAGTTCAAATGAACTTAGCCTTTTTTATTGTAATTATTTTATTTCAAAAGCTATTTATAGGAATAGGCAAGAGAAATAGAGTATTTATATAGCCATTCCCTTCATAATTTTATATAATAATGTAATAATGAAAATATTTCTTAATTAAAGGATTATCATGACTGATTCAATTGATTCGTACAGATTTGAATTAATAGATTTTTTAAAATCAAAATACAGTTTCTCTGGTGCCATACAATCTTATATTCCATGTTTAGATTTTTATTTTTCCAACCAGCCATCAGAATTTACTAGTATCATGTATGAACCGTCATTATGTATTATTTTACAAGGATCAAAAGCTGTAGGTTTTGGGGATAACCTCTACAATTATAATTCAGAAGAGTATTTACTCTCATCAACATATGTACCTGCAAAAGTTCAAATCCTCGAGGCATCACAAGAAAAGCCATATGTATCTTTAAGAATAAGATTTAAAATAGAAGATATTTATGAAGTTCTTAAAAATACTAATCCAGAAAAACTATTGTTTACTAAAAAATCTGAAAAAGGACTCTTTTTTGATGAAATAAACGAACGATTGTATAATCCAATAACAAGACTGGTTAAACTTTTAGATAAGCCTAAAGAAGACATTAACTATCTCTCTCCTTTTATTATTAAAGAGATTCTCTTTATTTTAATTAATGACAAAAGTGGATACTTTTTAAATAAGTTTGCAATGGAAGGTACAATTTCTAATAAAATAGTGAAAGTAATTAATGAAATAAAAGACAATTTTAGTGATAAACTGTCTATTAAAGAATTAGCTGATTTAATCAATATAAGTGAGTCTTCTTTGTACCAAAACTTTAAAACTATTACATCGATGTCTCCCCTTCAGTTTCAAAAAAAACTTAGACTTGAAGAAGCAAAACAGTTACTATTAGGTAGAAACATTGAAATTGCAGAAGTTGCTTATATCGTTGGATATGAGAGTCCTTCTCAATTTAGTAGAGAATTTTCCAGAATGTTTGGTACATCTCCTAAAGCTTTTATACTCTCTAACAAAATAGAACAAACTGCTTAATATTTTTCTTTCTCAAAATGTAGAGTAAACTTCTCTGCATTTCATCTCTTATCATCTAAATTTTTATTTTTATAGTATTAGGCAACTAGCATGGATTAATGTTCTAGTTAAATTCTTTTAAATGAATTAAAATATATAAGAGAAAATTTGGAGAGAACAGATGAAAAAATATTTTTACTAGGTTTCGTTGTGATGTGTATATCACTTCAAGTTAAAGCAAATCAAGGAGAAAAAAATATGGACAATATATCAAAAATAGAATCAAGAGCATCAATAGCTGTAAGTAAATCAGATTATAAAAACTACTTTACAGGAGGAGAGGTAAGAATAGATATGCTTTATCCCCAAAGTGATGCAAAAACACATGGAGGTGCATATGTGACTTTTGAGTCAAAAGCTAGAACAAATTGGCACTCTCATCCAGCTGGGCAACATATTATAGTAAGTTCTGGAGTTGGGTACTATCAAGAATGGGGAAAACCTATTCAAGTTATAAAAGCAGGAGTTGTTGTTTGGATTCCAATAGGTGTAAAACACTGGCATGGAGCATCTAAAGATATAGCTATGACACATCTAGTAGTAACTGGTACAAATCAAGATGGAAAAAATGTTGATTGGTTAGAAGCTGTTAACGATAAACAATACACTAGTAACTAAGGACAAAAAATGAGGCAATTAGTCAAATTATTTTTATTTCTACCACTTTTTATTTTTGCAAATGAGAGTATGGGAAGTGATAAAATAAAATCTTTAAATAAAAAAGAGCAATTAGAAGATTTTATTTTAATTCTAAATACTAAAGTTGGGAAAAATGAAGCAAAAACTGCAAACGATATTTTACAAGAAGTTTTGAAAACCAGAAAATAATTATTTTAAATTATAGGGAAAAATTATGTGTGAAGAATCGAACAAAAACAAAAGAAGAGACTTTATAAAAAAAACCACAATGATTGGTGCAGGTTTAGTTTTTTATAAACCAGCAGATATTTTAGCAAATGAAAAAGGATATATAATGAATAAAACAATAAAAACAAAAGCTTACGCAGCATTCGATGAATCAGGCGTAATTAAGCCATGGGAGTTTGAAAGAAGAGCTGTAGGTGATGATGATATTTTAATTGAAATAAAAGCAGCAAGTATTTGTCACTCTGATATTCATCAAGAAAAAGGACACTGGGGAAAACAACAATATCCACAAGTCCCAGGGCATGAAATTGCAGGAATTATTACTCAAGTTGGAAAAAATGTAACTAAGTTTAAAGTTGGTGATAGAGCTGGTGTTGGTTGTATGGTTGATGGTTGTACTACTTGTGAAAATGAAGAACAGTATCAATCTGATACTTTGTTTACCTATGGATTTCCAGATAAAAGAGAACCAACTGGAATTAGCCAAGGTGGTTATTCAACTCATATAGTTGTAAGAGACCATTTTGCAGTGCATCTTCCTGAAAATCTTAGTTTTGAAAAAGCAGCTCCACTTTTATGTGCGGGAATTACTACATATTCACCAATAGTAAATGCACAAATTAAAAAAGGAGATAAAGTTGCCGTTGCAGGTATTGGTGGGTTAGGTCATATGGCTGTAAAACTTGCAGTTTCAAAAGGAGCTGAAGTATATGCATTAACAACAACAGCAGACAAAGTTGATAGCATAAAAGCAATGGGTGCAAAAGAAGTTATTGTAGTAGATGATACTAAAAAATTACAACAATATGCTGGACAAATGGATTATTTGATTTGTACTATTCCCTATCAATTTGATGTTGCATCTTATGCCCGTGTTGTTAAGCCTTACGGATACTTTACCTTAGTTGGTATGCCAGAAGATTTCAAAATCACTTTAAATAACCTTGGTTTAGCAGCAAGTAGAGTTAACTTTAATGCTTCACTTATTGGAGGAATGAAAGAGACTCAAGAGATGATAGATTATTGTGCAAAACACAATGTTTTACCTGAAATTGAAATGATTAAAGCCCAAGAGATTACACAAGCTTGGAAAAATATCGTTGATAAAAAAGCACGATATAGATATGTAATTGATACTGCAACAATTTAAAAGATTTTGAGATTAAGTATGAAACAAAAACTATTAATCATTTTTTCATTATTACTATTTTTACAAAGTTTTATGACAATTACTGCAAATGAAATAAAACAAAAGAATAAGGATATGGGCAATAAAATTACAATTACAATAGGTCAAAAAGAATTTGTTGCAACGCTAGAAGAAAATGAAACAGTAAAAGAATTAAAAAAAAGGCTACCACTATCTATCACTATGAATGACCTACATAGCAATGAAAAGTATTATCACTTTTCAAAAGCTTTGCCAACAGACAGTTATAGCCCTAAGTTTATAAATGCTGGAGATATAATGCTTTATGATAATTACAGTTTAGTTCTTTTTTATAAAACTTTTTCTACACCATATAGGTATACAAAGATAGGTCATATTGATGATACTCATAGTTTAGAAGAAACTCTTGGTTCAGAAGATATTGCTATCACATTTGATCTCAAATGATTTTCTTATCACTCAATTATACATATTAAGGTACAAGAAATACTCTTCTTGTGCCTATCTATCACATAGCAAACAACTTTAAAATATTATTAGGAAAAACATGAAGAAAAGAATAAAAATTAATGAAGAATCTTCTGTTCCACTTTGGGGAGCAGTTTGGGCAATGTCATTATGTGCAATGGTTTTAGTTGCATCAGAATTTATGCCAGTAAGTTTACTAACACCAATAGCAAGTGAGTTAGCAATCACAGAAGGTCATGCGGGACAATCTATATCAATATCAGGGCTATTTGCATTAGTTACGAGCCTTTTTATTACATCAATTATTGGACATACAGATAGAAGAAGCGTATTACTTTTTTTTACAGCCTTAATGGGTGTAGCAGGGGTAATGGTAGCATTTGCACCTAATTCAAATATATTAATGATTGGTCGAGCTGTTTTAGGTATTTGTATTGGTGGGTTTTGGTCTATGTCAGCTGCTACAATTATGCGCCTTGTACCTAAAGAAATTGTACCAAAGGCATTAGCTATCTTAAATGGTGGAAATGCCTTAGCAACTACAGTTGCAGCTCCTTTGGGAAGTTTTCTTGGTGGGATTATTGGGTGGAGAGGAGCATTTTTTTGTATTGTTCCAATTGCTGTTATTACTTTCATCTGGCAATATAAAAGTATGCCACACTTGCCTGCACGGCATGTATATGGACATAGACCAAAGCTTAGTAGTGTATTTAAACTTTTAAAACAATGGAAGGTTACTTTAGGAATGCTTGCAACAATGTTCTTTTTTATGGGACAATTTGCACTATTTACTTATCTTAGACCTTTTCTAGAAATACATACAGGTGTAGATGTTGAAACACTATCACTAATTTTATTAGCTATGGGTGTATCAGGTCTTATAGGAACTTTTGTTATTGGAAATATTTTAAAAACAAGACTTTATAGTTTACTAATTATCATTCCTTTTTTAATGATAATTATTGTAATTTCTCTTCTTTATTTTGGAGATTCTTTATTAGCTGTATTTATTCTTATGAGTTTTTGGGGACTTTTGGGAACATCAGCCCCAGTTGCTTGGTGGACATGGCTTAGTAAAACTTTACCTAATGATACAGAAGCTGGTGGAGGATTGATGGTTGCAGTTGCACAATTGGCTATTACCGTAGGTGCTGCAGGTGGAGGTTTACTTTTTGATATTTACGGTTATGAAATTACTTTTGTATTTAGTGCAATCATTTTAGCAGTTGCCACACTCATGGCAAGTGTAACTGCAGTTTATACATATAAAAAAGAAAAAGCATAATAAAAATTTAAAGGATTACTCATGCTTAAAACTAAGTACGAGTAATTCTTCTAATTTAAAAAAAGATTTACATCTTCTAAAGTATCAATATCCCTACAAAAAGTTTTTTTAAGCTCAATATTTATACAAGCCTCTTTTTGTAAAATTAATTTAAAATATAACGCCTGTTGATTTTTCACACAATTTTATAAGTTCTTCTTAAGCTTTAATATCATTAGCTTTTGAAGAGTATAAAGTCTCTTGAAGATGATAGAAATATTTCCCACTCATCTTTGCATCACTATTTGTTGCTAACCATACTTGAGTAGCACTTCCATCTTCTAAACTATCTGGTGCATTATAATTACTCATTTTTGTTCTTACCCATCCTGGATCAACCACATTGACATAGACATCTTTCCATTTTCGAGCAAAGAATAAACTCAACATCAAAATATAAAGTTTAGATGTTGAGTAATCAACTCCTATTTCTAAACTCAAATTTAAAATATTTATTTTACCTTGTGGATGCATATTTGAACCAATATAAATGAGCCTTTGAGGTCTATTTATAAGAACTGTAAGCATGTAAGGCGCTAAAACATTTACTTTAAAGATGGATTCATTAGAAGTATGAAACAGCCCAGCATTATGAATAATAGTGTCAAGATTGCCTAAATTATTGACCTCTTTGGCTAATGATTTAATTTCTTCAAAATCACTTAAATCTCCCACAATAACCTTAACTTTTCCCATTTCTTTATATATATGTTTTGCGCGAGTAATGTCTTTGGCATGAAATATCACTTCGTGCCCCTGTTTTATAAGCATTTTTGCTACATAAAGTCCAATTCCATCACTGGAACCTGTTATAAATATTTTTTTCATAAGCTCTCTTATTGGGTTATTCCACTTTTCATATCTTCAACGGTATCAATATCAATAGAATACTTTTTTTCTAAACTTATACTAATGCATTTTTCATTCTTTAAAATTGATTTTGCTCCATAATCTTCTTTTAATTTGAGTAATCTTTCATAGTATATTTTTGGGAAAATAGCTGGGACTGTAGAGCTTTTTGAATTTTCATATTGTGTTGCTATTATAGTTTTATTATTCATAGCATTTTTTAATGATTGTAAATGTTCAATTGGAACAAATGGTTGGTCACAAAGTATTATCAAACTATTTTTATAGTTTTGTGTGTGTTCAATTCCAAAAGAGATAGAACTTCCTATACCTTTTTCATAATCTTTATTAAATAATATATTAATATTAAAATTTTCTAACTCTTTTTTACAAGCCTCTTTTTCATATCCAAGTATCATAAAAACATCAGAAGACAGAGCTAAAGCTTTTTTGACTGTAATTTTTAAAAAAGTTTCTTCTCTATATTTTAATAACTGTTTTGTAATATTTCCTAATCTTGAAGATGTTCCAGCAGCTAAGATAATAATGGCTAAATCTTTAGATTTTTCCATTTTTTCTAGCCTCAATTTGTGAGCATATTGATAAAGCAATAGATTGATGAGTGTTCCCACCAATCTCCAAACCAATAGGAGCAAAAAATCGTTTGTCATTTTCTAAAGCAAACTCTTTTTTTATTCTTTGCATATTCTTTTTATTTCCCATCATTCCTATATAATTCATATTTGAATTAAGTAATGCTTTTAAATACATATCATCCGTTTTTGGATTATGACTTAAAATAACTGAAGCATTATATGAACTTAAATCCATATCTAAAATATTTTCTATACTTTCAAGTTCCAATAAGGTATCAGCTTCTTTTACAAATTCTTTATGAATCTTTATATCTATGACTGTTGTTTCCCAACCCATTAAATTTGCCATAAGAATCAAGGAAGTAACATGAGCTCCGGAGCCAAAAATCAAAAGAGAATAAGTTTTTTTTATATATTCATTAATTTTGTCATAATTTTTTTCATAAAAAAATGGTTCTATTTTATATTTTGAAGTTCCATGACCTGAGGATTCATCTTGTGGGATTGATTCAAAAGTAAATATTTGACCAGTTTTTAAAGCTTCTTTTGAAGATTCTATTATTTTATTTTGTAAAAACTTACTTCCTAAAACACCTGCAAATTCATCATTTGAATTTACAAGCATTTTATTTCCAACTTTGGCATAAGTAGAACCCTGTGTTTCAATAACGCTGGTTACTACAACATCAAGTTTTTTATCTTTACAATATTGAATAAACTTTAAATGTTCTTTATCTTCAAACATGAACTTATCCCAATTTAATTGGAAAACTTGTGTATCTTTTTCCCGTTGCATCTGCTATTGCATTTATAACTGCTGCAAACATTGGAGGAACTCCAACTTCACCGATACCACCAATTTTTTCTCCAGAATTTATAATCTCAACTTTTATTGAATCAGGTGCATCTTTTATTCTATTTACTTCATAATCATAGAAATTGTTTTGGTCAACTGCTCCATTTGTTAATGTAATTTGTGCATATTTTGCATATCCAATTGTAAAGTTAACAGCACTTTCAATTTGATTTTCAATTCCTAGTGGATTCATTGCATATCCACAATCAACTGCACTCCATACATTTTGTATTCTAAAATCATTATTTTCAACTTTTATTTTTATTACATAAGCAACAATACTTCCAAAAGATTCTGCAATTGCAACTCCATAACCACTATTTTTTTCGCGTTTTTCCCAATCTGACTGCTTCGCAACATTTTCTAAGAGTTTTATATATCTTGGATTTCTTAAATTTTTAATTCTAAAATCAAGTGGATCCATATTTAAAGCATTGGCTGCTTGGTCAATGATATTTTCTACTACTGGTGCTGAAACAGTATGTCCAACTGAACGCAACCATAAAACAGTTACAGGTAAATCTGGACAAAATGATTTTAAATCATGACTTGATATTTTATATGGATGATCTTCCAAACCTTCTCTTTGCGTTCCATCAATACCATTTTTAAACATAAATTGTTCAAAAGGTGTACCTTTTGTTAAAGATTGATTTATAAGATTTGCTTTAAAACCTGTAATATTTCCATCTTTATCAAGAGATAATTTTGCATTAGCATAACTTAGTGGTCGATAATATCCCATTTTTATATCATCTTCTCTTGTCCATAAAGTCATTATTGCATAAGGTTCATTTTTTGATACATAAGCGGCATCTTTAATAAAATCAGCAGTTGGATTTGCTCTTCTTCCAAAGCTACCTCCTAAATAGTTCGTATAGTATTCAACATTTTCTTTTTTTACTTCTAAAATTTCTGCACATACATCTCTATAGATAGTTTGCATTTGACCACCAACTGACATATAAGCAGAATCTTTTTTATGATGTACTGTACAATTAATTGGTTCCATAGCTGCATGGGCTAAATATGGAAAAATATACTCTGCTTCTACAATTTTATGAGCATTTTTAAAAGATTCATCAATATTCCCATCTTTTCTCATAGTATTATTTTCTTTTGTTAGATAATCTTTATACTCTTTGTCCAAATCAGATGAACTTACATTTGCAAACTCTCCATTATCCCAAACTACTGTTATTTGCTCCATAGCATTTTTTGCTTGCCACCAATGTGATGCAATTACAGCAATTTTTTCATTTGGAAGTTGTTTTATTTTTAAAACTCCTGGCATATTTTTAGCTTTAGAGTCATCATAACTTTTTATTTTAGCTCCAAAAACTCTTGGTTGAACAAGTGATGCATATTTCATATCTTCAACTCTTACATCAATTCCAAAAATACCTTTTCCAGTAATTTTTTCTTCAACTTCAATAGGATGTCTTTTTAATGATTTACCCATAAGTCTATATTCTTTTGGCTCTTTTATTTTTACATCAGTTGGTAATTGCATTTTTTTAATATCATCTACTAAATTACCATATGAAAGTTTCTCTTTTGTTCTTTTATTTATCACATAAGAGTCTTTTGTCTCTATATCAAATAATCTTACTTGCCATTTTTTAGCTGCTGCTTGTTTTAACATTAATCTAAGAGTAGCTCCCACTTCTCGAACTCTTTGTTGTTGAGTCTTAATACTCATTGAACCACCAGTAATCATCATAGGCATTCCTGGAATATTAAATACATCTTTAACAGGGGCTGGTTCAAAAATTATTTCATCCCATTTTGCATCTAATTCATCTGCAATACATTGTGAAATTCCAGTATATATACCTTGTCCCATTTCAACTTGACCTAAGAAAAAAGTGATGGTATTATCTTGAGCGATTGTAATAAAAGCATTTGGGTCTAATACATTACTTTTTTCAATAGCTGCAGCTTTACCTTTTATAGGTAAATTAAATCCAATAATAAATGCGGATGTTAAGAGTGTACTATTTTTTATAAATTCTCTTCTTTCTAATTTCATCTTTTATCCTTTCGCTACAGTCGAAACTGCTTTTAAAATTTTGTTATATGTCCCACATCTACAAATATTTCCATTCATTACTTCTTTTATTTGATCACTAGATGGATTCTTATTTGATTTTAAAAGAGCACTTGCATTCATAATTTGACCTGGTTGACAATATCCACATTGAGCTACATCATGTTCCTTCCAAACTATTCGTAAAGCTTTTAGCTCTTTATCTTCTTTATTTTCAATTGTAGTTATCTTTTTCCCTATAGCTTCACTAAGAGGAGTTGAACAACTTCTAATTGCTTTATCATCTAAAAGTACTGTACATGCTCCACATTGAGCAACTCCACAGCCAAATTTTGTTCCTGTCATATTTAGATAATCTCTTAATACCCATAATATTGGTGTATCTTGTGGAATATCTTTTAATTCATATTTTTTATCATTTATAATTACATATTTCATTTCTTCTCCTAATAATATAAAATCTTATCTATTTTATTATAGATAAATATGAAAATTTTCAATAGAATAATTATCTAAAATAATTGCCTATTCCTCTAAATATATATTTCTTAATGAAGAATTCTTATATGTGGAAAATAAAAAGTTGATTTCCAACCAAATTTTTAGTAACTAAAATATTACCAACCTCCACCTAATGCTCTATATGAAGATACTACAGATTGAAGAGAGAGACCAGTTATTTTAACTACACTTGCTTTTATTTCTTTAACTTATTGAGTATTTTGGGGTTTTATGGCATACACACTTATTGGTGGAACAGCACTGATTTTACTATTTTTACCAGCACTTTATGTAGCTTGGTTTAAAATAAGACCAATTCAAAAGTAGTTGTTTATTTTAAAGGTTGTTTTACTCTTTTGTAGAACAACCTTAAAAGAAAAATATATGAACTAAGCTAAATTACTATTATCAATATTTAATATATCATTATCAATTTTTATTGAATATGACATACAAGGTAAGATACAAAAGTAAATGACTATTTTTAAAAACTAAAAGCTTAAAAAGGCTTTTAGTTTATATACAAGATTTTATTTGATATTTTCTCTGCCAATACTCTATCATGGGTAACTAATAATAGAGATAATTTATCTTCTTTTACAATGTCAAGAAGTAAATATATTATTTCTTGCTGGCTAATTGGATCAAGTCTTGATGTTACTTCATCTGCAAATATAAAAATAGGTTTTAGTAATAGTACTCTTATTATTGCTATTCTTTGAAGCTCTCCTCCTGAAATCTCATCAGGTTTTCTATCTAATAGTTCTTTTTTTAAATTTACTTTTTCTAATAATTTATAAACTTCATTCATATTTATGTTGTGAACTTTGATTAAATCTTCAAAACTATTTTTTAGTATTTGGTTTGGTAAAAATGCACTTGGTGGTTGTTGATAGATTTTTTGATAATGTATATTTTTTGATGATAATGGTTTGTTAATTTTTCCATTATCAGGTTCTCTAAGACCAAGTACAATATCACCTAAAGTGCTTTTCCCACTTCCACTATTTCCAACTATTGCTGTGATTTCTCCTCTTTTTAATTTAAAATTTAAATCTGAAAATAGCTTTTTATCATTGTATGTTTTACTTAAATTTTTTGCTTCAATTACAACTTCATCTATAACTTCACTTTTTTCAACTTCCCATTTTGATGTTTCACTTGATAATAACTTTTTTGTATAAGGGTGTTTTGGATTTGAAAATAATAATTCGCTTTTATTGTATTCTATAAGTTTACCATTTTGTATTATTCCTAAATTATCTTTTAAGTTTTTAGCAATATCTATATCA
Organism: Arcobacter sp. F2176; assembly: GCF_004116465.1. Lineage (NCBI taxonomy): Bacteria > Pseudomonadati > Campylobacterota > Epsilonproteobacteria > Campylobacterales > Arcobacteraceae > Arcobacter > Arcobacter sp. F2176. The sequence continues at coordinate 47,289 of NZ_PDJV01000008.1, read as the reverse complement.
TGGGTTATTACAAATACTAACTTTTTATTCTCGATTTCTTTATTTAATCTATTTATTACACTATTACATAAGTGTTTATCAAGCCCTTTTGTAGGTTCATCGACAAGTAATACATTGCTATTAAAAGCATGTGTAATAGCTATGGTTACTCTTTGTGACATTCCACCTGAGAGTTCAAAAGGGTAGGCATTTTTAGAATTATCCAATGAAACTTCTTTTAAATCATGAAGTGCTTTTTGTTTTGAATCTTTTTCATGGTGTATATATTTATGCACTTCACTTACTTGATTGATAACATTCATTGTTGGGTCTAAAGCTCTCCATGGTTCCTGAGGTAAATATGCAATCTCTTTTCCCCACAGTTTTTTTCTATTTTTACTTGAAAGTTTGAGTATGTCTTGACCATTTAATATAATTTTTCCTGTAACATTAAACTCTTTTGGTAAAGTTCCCATAACTGCATCAATTATCAAAGATTTCCCAGAACCAGATTCTCCTAATAAAACCAAAGGCTCTTTTTCACATAAAGATAAATTTATATTTTCTACTAAAATTGAATCCTTTAAAGTGATAAATAAATCAATAATTTCTAATTTTGAGCCCATTAGAATCTCCTTTTAGAAATCAATTGTAAAGATAAAATCAATAAAAATATAAAAAATGAAGGAAGTAATATTAGTGTTACTTTTTCATCAAAATATGGCATAAACTCTACAATCATACCACCTAATTCTGCCCTTGGTGGATGTAGACCAATACCCATTGCACTTAATGTTGATATTGCAATAATTGCAGTACTCATAGCAAAAGTAGCAAGAGTAAATAATATAGGAAATAATTGTGGCAAAATTTGTTTTTTCAAAATATAAAAAGTAGAAAAACCTAATAATTTTGTTGATTCAATATAAGGCTGTACTAAAATAGTTTTTGTTTTTACCCTAGTTACTCTAAAGAACTCAACCCATAATGATAAAGATAATCCCAAATATAATAATAACAAATTACCTGGATCAAAAGCTACTAATAATAAAACTAATAATAAACCAGGAAGTGAAAGAATAATATCAGAAATTAAAATCAAAATCTTTTCTATTATTCCCTCTTTATATGCAGCAAATATTCCTAATAATATTCCAGGAATAGCAGCAGTTAACATAGTAATAAAAGCTAATATAAAAGATAATCTAGTCGCATACGCAAGTCTTGTTAACATATCTCTTCCATACTGATCTGTTCCTAATAAGTTTGAAGAATTAAAATCTGCTAATGCATTCATGAGATTTTGTTTATTTGGATCAATATCTGTAAGAAGTGGAATAAATATAATAAATAAAAATAAAACTATTAATATGCTATATCCTATAAGTGATGAATTGATTTTATTAAGCATTCTTAATCCTTAATCTTGGGTCTAAAGTACTAGTTATCATATCTGTGAAAAAATTTATTAATATAAAAAATAGTCCCATAACTAAAACAGTACCTTGTATCATAGGAATATCTCTTGCAATAACTGCATGAACTAAAGCATGACCAATACCTGGAAATGCATAAATTGATTCAACTATTACAACTCCCTCAATTAAATATATTGATTGTAATCCCAAATAAGCTATAACAGAAATAGAAGCATTTCTAATTCCATGCCTATTGATTAGTGTTAAATCTGTAAGACCTTTATATTTACCATAAGCATAATATGAAGAATTAGAAACTTCTAACATAGATTCTTTTATAAGTCTATTTGAAACAGCCGCTAATCCTAATGCTAAAGTAAGAGAAGGAAGAACTAAATACTTCCAGTTTTCAAATCCAGCTGGAGGCAATATTCTAAAATATATACTAAATATGTACATTAATAAAAGTCCAAGAATAAAAGGTGGAATGGCTCTAAATAAAATAGAAAAGAAAAAGCCTAACTTATCTATAATCCCATTATTTTTTGCACCTGAATAAATACCTAAAGGTATAGCAAAAATAAGGGATAAAAGAAAAGAAAAAAAGGCTAAATATAAAGAATAACCCATTTGCGTTTGAATCTCATGGATTACTTTTTCTCCACTTATTAGTGAGTACCCTAAATCAAATTTAAAAAGTTGATATAAAGAATCTAAATAGGCTTGAAACATAGACTTATCAAGTCCTAATTCCATTCTCACACTTTGAGCAATTTCAGCTGTTACTCCATCAGGACCATATCTTCCCGCTGCAATTTTTAAAGCGGGGTCTCCGGGAAGTAGCTGCATCATAATAAATGATACCGTACTGATAAGTAACACAAGCATTAAAACTTGTATTACTCTTGTTATAATTATTTTCTTCATTTAACTATTTATCTAACTTAATATCTGATAAGAAGTAGTTCAATTCAAAAGGGTCTACTTTTAAGTTTTTAATCTTTTTGTTTGAAACAACTGCTAATTCTGACCATGCAACTGGAATAACGGGTAAATCTTCATACATAATTTGAGTGATTTTATTATGTAAGTCTTTGTTGTCTTTTTTTCTTAATTGAGCTAAATATTTAAACATTTTTTCATTTGTCCAATTCATTGCTCCCCAATCTGCTCCACCTCTACCATAATCTTGAAGTAATGTCCCTAGTGGATTAGGAATCAATGCAAGGTTTCTACTCATAAGTGCTAATTCTAAAGTATTATCTTTATGTTTTCTTACAATCTCAGTATAACTATCAATTAAAACTTTTACATCAATACCTACTTCTTTTAATTGTGATTGAATTGCAGTAGCTAAAACAGGAAGATCAGGTCTATTGGGATAAGTATTTAAAGAAAGCTCAAATTTTTTATTATCTTTATATCTATATCCATCAGATTTTAATACCCAACCAGCTTTATCTAAAAGTTTATTTGCTTCTGTAATATTCTGTTTTATTGGTTTTATATTTGTGTTATTCCATAATTTCATTGATGGTGGGAAAAGTTGATTAGCAGCTAAGTTTTCATTTTTTAAAATAATTCTAGCCATATTTTCTCTATCTAATGCTAAGCTAATAGCTCTTCTTACATTAATATCTTTTAGGAAAAATGAAGCAAGATTGACTTTTAATAATTTTGCTCTAGGAATAGTTACAATTGTTGTATTCAAGGTTGAATCTTTTTTCAAAGATTTTAAGGAAATTGGAAGTAATGAATAAGCAATATCTGCTTCGTGACTTTTTATCATAAGTGACCTTGTTTCACCTTTTCCTACTGACAAATAAGTGATATTTTTAATATTTGCTTTACCTTTCCACCACTTGTCAAATCGTGTAAGTTTTATTTTTAATGGAGCAGTCAAGCTTTTTATTTGATAAGCACCTGTACCAATTACTTTTATTATTTTTCCTTCTTTATCAAAAGAGTTTTTTGATAAAATAATAGTACTATAATGGGCAAAATATGCTGGCAATGCACTGAATTGTGAACTTAATTTGATTTCTATAGTGTTATTTACAGCATGAATACTTTCTATTGGAAGATATCTTAATATGCTTTTTTTCAAAAGATTTTCTCTTGTTAAATTGTACTCAACAATTTTTGCATCTAATTTTGTATTATCTTGGAATGCAACATTTTTTCGAATATCAAACTTCCAAAGTAAACCATCTTTTGATACACTCCAACTTTTTGCTAAACCTGGAATTAAATTTCCTTTTTCATCCGTTGATACGAGTGTTTCTGCAACTTGCATTCTTGAAAAGATAAAACCAGATTGTGTTGGTTCTATCCCTGAAATCTCCCATGGTCCGATAACTTTGATATCTTTTGCCTCTAAAGACAAGACCATAAAACAAATTAATAATATCAGTTTTAATCTATTATTTTTTAACATTAAATTTTTCCTTTATTTTATAACTTTTCCACTAAGAGTTTTGAAATAAGTAATTCCATAATAGGACTTACTTATAATAATTTTTTGTTAAAAAGAGTATTGAATGTTAAGTCTTCCTACCATTCCTGTACCTTCACCTTTTGTTTCTAATGTACCATATCTTACATATGTAACTAGGTTTTTAGACATTTTGTATTTTACTTGTCCAAAAATATTTGTTAAATCTTTTGCATCAGCTCGTGAATGTGATCCATAATCAGCAGTAGAATAATATAATCCTAAATTAACTTTTGGTGACACATCTACATTTCCACTAATATATGTATATGCTGCATCTGCATCATTTGAAGCAGTAATTCTCCATGCATAATCCATATTTGTTTTTGCACTTGTGTCTATAGAAACATTACCTCCTTCTTTATCTGTCTCACCATATGCAGCAAAGGCAGAGAATATTCCTTTTCTTGCCATTAATCCTAATTGCCATAAACTATTATCTTTACTACTATTATCTAAATCTAGTGAAGTATATCTACCAAATGGAGATAAATTCACTCCTGAAATATCATAACTTCCACTAAATCCAACAGTATAAGTATCAAAAGTATCACTTAAATTTGCATATCCAACATCTAAAATTAAACCTGCAAATGAACTTGTTGCTCCAACCATAATAAAGTCTTCTGAACCATTTATTCCCGTAATACCATTCCATGTACTTATTTCAGCGTTATTAAAATTTGTTTGATTAAAGTACGCACCTGTAAAAGTCACATAATCAGTAGTATAAACTGAATATATCCCCGACCCAGTATTCTCATCACCTAATACATCTCTTGATGTAGTCCACGGAGAAACAATAGCTTGTTTTCCAACTGTAACAGATAGGTTTTTAACACCTAAATAAGTAAAATTAATCTCAGAAAGTTTAACATCAATACTTTTATCAGATTGGTTTCCTGTATTACTTGCAAAGTTTTCTGCTAAAAATCTTGTATTAACTTTTATATCATCATTTGCTTTTGTAGATAAATTTAAAGCTGCTTTATGAAAGTTTTGAGTTTTACCTGCACCTTTATCGGTTTCATAATCATTGTATCTATATCCAATAGTTCCAGAGATATCCACATTTTTAATGGCTTCTGCTAAATCTTTTGCATTTGCAATTGAAGAAAGACAAATAAGAGATGTCACTAAACTTAGTTTTAAAATTTTTGTAGTCATTATAATTTATATCCTTTTTGCGACTTAGTCGCAAGTAATTTTTTGAAATTCTAGTTTAGTAATCTTATATTAACATTAAGTAAAATAACTAATTTTTCAGTATGTATATAGTTTAATTAGGAATAAAAGTATATTTTTGTTTTAAAATAAATAAGTGTAGTTTTTATTTAGTATGTTTTAGCGCATGTGGATTTATAATCTTCATAATAAAACACTAAAAAATGAAGTTATATAGTTAGATAAACTAAAAAAGGATTAATATAAATAAACCCTCCAGAGGGGTTTATTTAAAGTTTTTATTAAAAAGAGTATTGAATGTTAAGTCTTCCTACCATTCCTGTACCTTCACTTTTTGTTTCTAATGTACCATATCTTACATATGTAACTAGGTTTTTAGACATTTTGTATTTTACTTGTCCAAAAATATTTGTTAAATCTTTTGCATCAGCTCGTGAATGTGATCCATAATCAGCATTAGAGTAAAATAACCCTAAATTAACTTTTTTTGTTACATCTACATCTCCACCAATGTATGTATATGCTGCATCTGCATCATTTGAAGCAGTAACTCTCCATGCATAATCCATGTTAGTTTTTGCACTTGAATCTATAGATACTTTTCCACCTTCTTTATCTGTTTCACCATATGCAGCAAATACAGAAAAGATTCCTTTACTTGCCGATAATCCTAATTGCCATAAACTATTATCTTGACTACTGTTATCCAAATCCAATGAAGTATATCTTGCAAAAGGAGATATATTTACCCCTGAAATATCATAGCTTCCAGCAAGTCCAACAGTATAAGTATCAAAAGTATCACTTAAATCAGCATATGCAACATCTAAAGTTAAACCTGCAAATGAACTTGTTACTCCAACCATTGTAAAGTTTTCTGAACCATCTATTCCTGTAATACCATTCCATGTACTAATATCTGCTGTATTAAAATTTGTTTGATTAAAGTACGCACCTGTAAAAGTCACATAATCAGTAGTATAAACTGAATATATCCCCGAACCAGTATTCTCATCACCTAATGAATCTCTTGATATAGTCCATGGAGAAACAACTGCTTGTTTTCCAACTGTAACAGATAAGTTTTCAGAACCTAAATATGTAAAATTTGCTTCTGAAAGCTCAACATCGACATTTTTATTAGCCTCATTCCCTGTGTTACTTGCAAAGTCTTCTGCTAAAAACCTTGTACTAACTTTTATGTCATCATTCACTTTTGTAGATAAATTTAATGCTGCTTTATAAAAGTTTTCAGTCTTTCCTGCACTTTTATCTGATTCATAATCATTGTATCTATAAGAAATAGTTCCAGATACATCTACATTTTCAATAGCTTCTGATAAATTCTTTCCACTTGCACTTGAAGAAAGAATAACAAGTGCACCAATTAAACTTAATTTTGGAATATTTACTCTCATTACGATCCTTGTGGTAATATAATATTGTTATTAGTATTAAAAGTATAATGAAAAATCGTTAAATTATGGTTAATATTTAGACAATTTTCTTAATTCAAAAGAATTTATCCATTTTGTAATGTCTTTTCTTCTATTTCTAATTAAGCTAAGTTAAAAAAAATAAAAAATTATTATAAATAAATATTAGATTATATGGTTCTAAAAATACATAAGCTAATATAAAAATTATATTCTCCTAACGACAAGATGATTATAATAAAAAACTTTTTACAGGAATATTTATGAAATCACTGTTTTTAAAAACAACAATTATATTATTTATTATTTTTTTCTTGGTAGGTTGTCAAGAAAAAAGAAAAAATGAAAATATAAATAATAATCAATTAGTATATGCAAGTACAAAAGATATTAGAAATATCAACCCCCATTTATATGCAGGTGAAATGTCTGCACAAAATATGGTTTTTGAATCATTAGTTATAAATACAAAAGATGGAATAAAACCTAATCTTGCAGAAAGATGGGAGATAAGTAACAAAGGTAAAAAATATACTTTTTATTTGAGAAAAGATGTTTTCTTTTCAGATGGAACAATCTTTGATGCAAATATCGCAAAAAAAAATATTGATGCTGTATTATCAAATAGAGCAAGACATGCATGGCTTGAATTAGTAAATGAAATAGATGCAACAAAAGTAATTGCTCCCTATATACTTGAAATAACTCTTAAAAATCCTTATTATCCAACTTTGATAGAATTTGCTATGACAAGACCATTTCGTTTTATATCTTCAAAATGTTTTATTAATAATGAGACAAAGAATGGAATAAGTTGTTATAGTGGAACAGGTCCATGGATATTAAAAGAACATAAAAAAAATGCATATGCATTATTTGTTAGAAATTCAAATTATTGGGCAAATAAGCCAAAACTAGAGAAAGTTAAATTTAGAGTAATTCCAGATCATCAAGCTATTTTATTAGCATTAGAAAAAAATGAAGTTGATTTGATATTTGGTGCGGATGGAGATATGATTGATTTAAATGCATTTTCAATGTTAGAAAAAGAAAATAAATATGCAACATTATTAAGCGATCCTGTTGCATCAAGAGCAATATTATTAAATACAAAACAACCCATAACAAAAGATTTGAAAGTAAGAGAAGCATTACAATATGCGATCAATAAACAAGCTATTGTAAAGGGAATATTAAATGGTTCAGAAAGCATAGCACACTCACTTTTTGCTCCTACTACTGCTTATTCTAATATACAACTAGATGCAAAAAAGTACAATCCTTTAAAAGCAAAGGAAATATTAGATGAAGCTGGTTGGAAGTTAAATAACAATGAATTAATTAGAACAAAAAATAATAAAAAATTAGTATTAAGACTTTATTTTAATGCAAACAATGCACAAGAAAAAACTATAAGTGAATATATTCAAAGCAATCTAAAAGATATAGGAATTGATTTAAAAATTATAGGAGAAGAAAAACAATCTTTCTTAGATAGACAAAAAAGTGGTGATTTTGATTTACAATATTCTCTTTCATGGGGTGTTCCATATGATCCACAATCTTATATCTCTTCATGGAGAATGGCTGCACATGGAGATTATCAAGCCCAATTAGGACTTAGTAAAAAAGCATGGTTAGACAAACAAATCAAAGCAGTTTTAATTGAACCAAACAAAACAACTAGAGAAAAAATGTATACACAACTATTGGAATATATTCATAAGCAAAGTGTTTATATACCATTGAGTTATTCAAGAACAAAAGCAGTATTTAATACAAGAGTTAAAGGTGTTACTTTTAATCTTTCTCAATATGAAATACCATTTGAAAAAATGCATATTGATAATAAGAGATAAATGAAGAGATTAATATTTAAACGACTTTTACTTTTGATTCCTTTAGTACTTGGGGTTTCACTGATTTGCTTTACTTTGATAAATTTAAATCCAAGTAACCCAGCAGAAGTTACTCTTAGAGTTAATAATATCACACCAACAAATGAAGCGATATTAGAAATGCAAAAAGAATTAGGGTTAGATAAACCTTTATATCAAAGATATATTTATTGGTTAAAAGATATCTTAAAAGCAGACTTTGGAAATAGTTATGAAACAAAAGAACCTGTTTTAAATGAGATTTTACAAGCATTTCCAACAACACTATATTTAACATTTTGTTCTTTATTTTTAATAATTACTGTAGGTTTTTCAATTGGTGTTATATGTGCAATATATGAGGGTCATTGGATTGATAGAACACTCAGAATATTTACTTTTGTATGTACATCAGTTCCTAGCTTTTGGTTTGCATTATTATTGATTTGGCTATTTTCAATAAAATTTGACTTACTACCAACAGGGGGATTAGAAGATATAAATAGTATTATTTTACCTTCAATTACACTTGCAATTTCATATATTGGAACATTCATAAGAATAATGAGAAACTCACTAGTACAAATAAAACAATCACTTTTTATCTCATATGCAAAAGCAAGAGGATTAAAAAAGCATGTTATTTTAAAACACCAAATAAGAAATGCATTACAACCTTTTATTATTGCTTTAAATATGTCTATTCCTAGACTTTTAGCAGGTACTGTGATTGTAGAAAATATCTTTGGACTTCCTGGTGTTGGAAGACTCTGTATACAAGCTATTTTTAATCGTGATTATCCAATGATTCAAGCATATATACTTTTTATGGCAGTATTATTTATTTTATTTAACTTATTTGCAGATATTTGGGTACAAATAAGAGATCCTAGATTAAGAAGATGCCAATGAAAAAGAACTTTTGGAATAAACTTTTAAAAGATCCAATTGCACTTATTAGTTTAAGTATTATACTAATTGTGATGATTCTTGGTATATTTGCACCTTTTGTTGCACCAAATAATCCATATGATGTAAACTTAAGTAATAAACTTCTTTCATATAGTCTAAAATACCCTTTTGGAACAGACCATTTAGGAAGATGCATAGCCTCAAGATTGATATATGGTATTAGAACTACACTATTTTTTGCCCTAATTGCAATGGTAATTACTGTTTTTTTGGGTTTAATATTTGGTCTTCTTGCAAGTTTTTTTAAAAGTTGTGAAACAATTATCTTAAGAGCCTGCGATATAATGCTTTCTTTTCCAAGTGAATTAATGATGCTTGCAATTATTGGAATAATGGGAACAGGTATTGAAAATATTATTATTGCTACGATTATTGCTAAAGTAGGTTGGTACACAAGAATGACATATACTTTTTCTCTTAAATATACTAATCAAAATTATATTTTATTTTCACGCCTTTTAGGAAATCCATCAAGAACAATATTAAGAAAACATTTATTTCCTTTGCTATTAGGAGATATTGCAATGTTATCAACACTAAATATTGGAGCTGTTATATTAAGTATTTCAGCATTGTCTTTTTTAGGTTTGGGCGTTCAAGCACCAGCATGCGAATGGGGTGTTATGTTAAATGAAGCAAAAAATGTGATGAGTATTGCTCCTTATCAAATGCTTCCTTCTGGAATAATGATACTTATTGTAGTTGCAGCTTTCAATTTTTTAGGTGATAGTATTCGTGATGCACTTGATCCAAATTTTTATATAGAAAATAAAGAGCAATTATGAGTTTTTTTGAAGTAAGACAACTAAATATAATAAATAAAAAAACAAATACATTATTATTAAATAATCTTAGTTTTAAGATAAATGAAAATGAAGTTTTAGGAATCGTAGGAGAAAGTGGAAGCGGAAAATCTTTAATGTGCAAAGCAATTTTAGGAATTTTACCAGAGTTCTTAAAATTAGAGGGAAGTATAAAACTAAATAACAAAGAGATACTAAACACTTCATCAAATCATAAAAATAAAATATCAATAATACTACAAGAAGCGATGAATGCATTTGATCCACTTTATACTATTGGTGAGCATATGATGGAAAGTTTACATACAAAAAAAAATAAAAAACAAGCAAAACAAAAATGTTTAATGCATTTAGAAGATATGGGATTAAAGAATGTAACTCAAATATTTAAAAGTTATGCACATGAGCTAAGTGGTGGTCAATTACAGCGTATTATGATAGCAATTGCATTTTCTCAAGACTCATCTTTAATTATTGCAGATGAACCAACTTCATCACTTGATTGTCTTAATCAAAAACAAATAGTTGATTTATTTAAAAAATTAAAACATAAGAAAAAAACACTTATATTTGTATCCCATGATCTAGCCATTATTTCTCAACTTGCAAATAAGGTTTTAGTTATGAAAGATGGTTCTTGTATCGAATATGCAGATACAAAAACTATTTTTACAAATCCACAAAATGACTTTACAGCTTATCTTTTAAAAACAAGATTTGAACTCTCTCAAAGGTTTATAAAATGCTTCAATTAAAAAATATAAATAAAAGTTATAAAAAAGATTTAATTTTAAATGATATAAATCTAAAGATAAACAAAAATAGCACAATGGGACTTGTAGGAGAGAGTGGAAGTGGGAAAACAACCCTTGCAAAATTAATATTAGGTTTAGAAAATCCATCTAATGGAGAAATATATATAAATAATATTCCTTTATCAAAATGGCAAAAAATAAATAAAGGGAAAATGAGTATAGTTTTTCAAGATTATAGAAGTTCAATAAATCCACATTTTTGCATTGAAGAAGCACTTCAAGAACCATTATGGGGAAAAACAAAACTTTCAAAGGATGAAATAAAAAAGATTCTAAAACAAGTTGAATTATCTGAAAATATACTTTTTAAATATCCCCATGAACTTAGTGGAGGACAATTACAGCGAGTATGTATTGCTAGAGCACTTATTTTAAAGCCAAAATTTTTAGTATTTGATGAAGCATTAAGTGCCTTAGATGTTTCTACTCAAGTACAAATAATACATTTATTACAAAAAATAAAAGAGCAATATGAATTAACATATTTGATTATTACTCATGATTTAGAACTTGCAAGTTCTTTATGTGATGAGATTACAATCTTAAAAGATGGAAATATTATCGAGATTATAAATTCAAAATATTTAAACAAAGTTAATCATTCATATACAAAAGCACTTTTAGATGCAGTAATACCATTAAAAGTCTTTTCTAAGGAAATAAAAAATGATAAATAAAAGAAAAATCCATTTTAAACAAGTTGATAAACTATCAGAAACAAAAGCAAAACAATTTATAATAAAAGAGTATTCAAAACATTATCTAAATCGAATCTCAAAAACACAATATAACATTTTATATCAAAAAATGGGTATTTTACTTTCAGATACCCTAAGAAATGCATTTTTTATTGCATATAATGAAAACCATAAGATAATTGGTGCAATTAGTGTTTCATTTTACGATAATCGTATAGATAAACTAAAAAAAAGATACCAAAATAAGAATATCGCTGAAATTGGACGATGTTATGTAAATGAAGAATATAGAAGATGTGGAATAGGTTCAGAATTATTTGAATTAGCAAAAAGTTTTGCACATAATAAATCATATGAAAAATTATATTTGCATACTCATTATTTTTTACCAGGAGGTTATCACTTTTGGCAGAAAATGGGTTTTAGTATTACATTAGATGAAAAGAACAACTTGCAAACTGTTCATATGGAAAGAAATATAAGAAAAATCACAAGATTGATCAAAGAAATAAAGAGATTGTAATAAAAAGGCTAAGCCCAAATAGCCTTTACCTTTTATTTTTAGATACATATACTAAAACATATTATCTATTTTTATACTATCTCTTCCGTGAAACTCTTTTTCATCTGCATCTGAAACTATTCTTTTTGATATGATATCTGTTTGCCTCGCAACTTCATTTGTATTTTGAGCAATTGAAGCATTTTCTTGAGTTTGTTTATCCAAAGAGGCAACTGTTTGTGTTATTTGTGAGATTCCTGTTTGTTGTTCTTTTGAAGAGGTAGAAACCATTTGAATCAGCTCCATTGTATTATTAATATTAGAACTTAATTTCGTATAACCATCAATCATAGTATCTGCAATATTTTTCCCCTCATTTGCTTTTAAATTTGCATTTTCAACTAAATTTTTAATCTCTTTTGCTGCTTCTGTTGATCTATTTGCTAAGTTTCTTACTTCTTGTGCAACTACTGCGAATCCTTTTCCAGCTTCTCCAGCAGTTGCTGCTTCAACAGCTGCATTAAGAGATAAAATATTTGTTTGGAAAGCTATTTGGTCTATCACTGTTATCGCTTCATTTATAGCTGTTACTTGAGAATTTATTTCATCCATAGCTAAAGTTGTTTTTTTAGCTAGTTCTTCTCCTTTTTCAACAGAGTCATTTACCTCTTGAGAATAATCAGCCATTTTTTGTACATTTTCATTATTTGACATAAGATTACTATTTATCTCTTCCAAAGCAGCAGATGTCTCTTCAATAGAAGCAGCAGCAGAGTTTGTATTTTTTGATAAAATAGCAACACTTTCAATCAATATATCAGAACTTTGATCAAGTTTCATACCATTTGTTTTATTATCAATCAACATATTTGTTATAGAATCACCTAAATTATTAACACCATTCGCTAGTTGTAATAACTGCTCTTTAAGACCTGTTGTACTTACTTTTTCTAAGTAGTGATAGTTTGTATATTTGTCTAATACACTTAAGATATTATTGATATTCAGCTCAAGATTATCTGCCATCTTATTTAGTACACTTTTTAATTGACTTAATGATGGATTTAAAGAATCAGATTGAATTCTTTTATTTAAATCACCTTTTTCAAATCCAGATAAAACATTTACAATTTCATCTATCAATTCTCTATCTTTTTCAATTCCTACTTTTGTTCTATTGATATTTTCATTTACAACTTTTGACATTTTACCAAGTTCATCTTCACTACTATCATCCAAATAATCAATTTGTTTTGTCTCATTATTTAGATATTTGAAAAATGAAATTATCCCATTTTCAAAGTTTTTAAGGGGTTTCAAAATAGTATTTCTTAAAAAAGTTATTGATATACCTATTATTACAATTAGAACTATTGCAGATATAATCATTAAGGTAATATTTAAATTAAAAATATCTTTTAAAGCTTCATCTTCTTGTATTTGAGAAATAATTGCCCATTGTTTATCAAATACTTTTATTCCTGTATAAGCAGTAAGTACATCATTACCTTTGTTATCAACTGTAATGCCTGCTCCTGTTTTATTTTTTAGTGCTTGATTTACTAAATCATTTTTAATTTCATATAAGGAAATAGTTGTATTAGCACTTTTCACACTTTTATTATCTATATTTTTAATAAATCGGTGATTACTTCTCATCTTATAATCACTTCCTAATAGATAACTAATTCCTGTATCTCCTAACCCTGACTCCTCATACTTTCCTTCAAAATTCATAATTTTATCTATAGAAGCGGGTGATAACTCTATGATTAAATTTCCCACTCTTCTATTTTCGCTATTAAAAACAGGTGATGCTAAAAAAGATGCAGGCATGTTATAACTTGGCTCAAAAGGTTTAAAATCAGAAAAAGCAACTTTCCCTTTTTCGAGTTTATATGCTTTTTCATTTACTTTTGCTAATGCACTTTTTGAATAAACTCCCTCTTTCAAGTTTGTACCAAAATCTTTTTCTTTAGCAGTTGTATAAACCACATTTCCCATCATATCAACTAAAACAACATCATACAGTGAAAATTTTTCTAATAAGGTATTAAATGTAGGATGAAATCTCATGTGAGCAAAAGTGTAGTTATTAAGGAATAAAGTTGTTTGACTCATCTTATTTTTTTCGCCAATTTTAGCTTCATTTTTTATGATATAAATATATTGAGCCATAAGTCCATTTTTGTTTTTAGGTAAATACTCTTCAAGAGCTCTTTTTTTAGGAATATTTGGTAAATCAAAATTAATCTTATTTATATATGAATTTTTATAGTGTTCCAAAACTTCTTTTTTTACTTCATCTATATTTTCAACATCATTTCCAATAGTATAAAATCCTCTTATGAGATTTTTCATTGCATCTTGGGTAGAAGCCGAGTTTGCAGTAGATAGCAATAATCCTTCAATTGTTTTAAAGTAATCAGAGATATGTTGTTTTTTAGCAGAAACAATTGATTTTAACTGATTTAATTTTTCATTTTCAGTATTTGTTGTACTTTTATACGCCGTAATTACCAAAATAATTGAAGAAAGTAAAACCAAGCTTATTATAATAAGACTTATAAGTTTAAAATTGATTGTCAGTTTTTTCATCTTTTGTAATCCTTTTAACCTGTAATTATTTGTTTTGGGCTAATTATTACTAAAGACTGTATTCAAATAGTATCTTTATGATTTTTTTTTGTTATTTATTATTTATAAGAAGAGATTATAAGAGAATTTTTGAGGCCAAGTTCAAGTGAACTTAGCCAATTTTTAAAATAGCATATCACTACTCGAGTCTTTATCTTTTGATTTTAATTTATCCATTTTAAATTTCAAATAAGAAGTATTAATATTATGAAACCCAACATTTTTTGAGAAGTCTTCTTTTTTAGTTATTTGATTTATAATCATCTCCATAGATTCAATATTTTTTATCTCTAACTCTTCCTCAAGTTCTCCATAAGTACTCATCAGAGAATCAAATGCAAAGTGATAATTATATGCCAAAGAGCCCTTATCATTAAGAAGTTTTTTTATAAAAACCCATCTATCAAAAATTATAGACCAAGCCTTTTTTTGCTCAGTTGTTGCACATAGATTTGAAACAATTTCTTTCCATTTAAATAGAGCAAAATATGCTTGATGACTAACCCATAACTCTCTTATCCACCAATCTTGATATTTTGGAAAGCCAGAAAAGGTTTTTATTTTTACTTCTGGAACTTTTATCTCTTTTAACTTTTTAAGTTCATTATTAAGACTTTTTATAATAGATTCAAGTTCTTTTATCTCTTCTTTATCACTATTTTCTTCGGATTGTTTTTGCTTCAACAGCTCCTCTTTTTCTTTTAAAGAGGTAGTGAACTTTTCTCTTTTTGCATTTATTTCATTTACCACTGCTTCTTTTTTTTGTAAAGCTCTTTCATTATCAAATTCAATATTATCTATTATATTTGAACTTAATACATAAAAATGAAGAACAACAATTGGAAGAAAAAAATCAATAGTTGAGAGTTCTTGTATATTTTTTTCATCTATTTGGTCTTTTATTGCTTTAAACTCACTTTTTATGTCTTCCAATTTATTACTAATATCATTTAAATCACCAAGACCCAATTCTATCGATTTCGTAGCCATTTCAAATAGTTCTTTATCTTCAAAATTAACATCTATAGGTAGTTCTTCTATTATTCTTAAAGCTTCTAATTTTTTATCATTACTTTGTTCAACATTTAACTTTATTCGAGAAGGTTGTGCATCAAAATACTTCTTTCTTTCAGCAAGGAAAACGAGTCTTTCTTTCTCTTCTAATTCTTTTCCCTCAATTGATTGAAGTTGTTCTAGCATTTTTTTATATTTTTCCACAAGCTCTGTTGCTATTTCTAGAGAGTTTTCAGAGGAGGCAAAAGCCATACGAGAGAGTTTATTAATCCCCGCTTCATGATTTTTTATTTGTTGTTTTTGTAAATCTATTTTTCTTTCATTTTCTTTTATCAGTGCTTCTAAAGCAACAATGCTTTCCATTTTAAACATCCTTTAAGAACATTACATAAAATTATTCTATCTAATTTATGATGAAAGAACTTATAATTATAAATTTTCTTTTATTAATTGTTTACGTATATCTTGCAATTCTTGTCGATGTTCCTCACTTGCAACGGGGTATGTTAATTGAAGTGATTTAAAAGTATCAAGAATAATTTTTGAAATAATTAATCTTGTATTCTTTTTATCATCAGCAGGAATAACATACCAAGGTGATTTTTCAGTACTAGTAGCACTTAAACAGTCTTCATAAGCTTTCATATAATCTTTCCAAAATTTTCTCTCTTGGATATCTGAGTTAGTTAACTTCCAATTTTTCTTTGGATTATCGATGCGCTTTAAAAAACGATTACATTGTTCTTTTGGTGAGAGATGAAGAAAGAACTTAATAATTCGTGTACCATTTCTATGAAGATGTTTTTCCATTTCTTCTATAGATTCATAACGCTCTTTCCAAATAGTTTTCTTATTTAACAAAGATTCGGGAATATTTTCGCCTTCCATAATCTCTGGATGTACTCGTACAATTAATACCTCTTCATAATAGGATCGGTTAAAAATGCCAATTCTACCACGCTCAGGCAAGGATTGAGTAGTGCGCCAAAGAAAATCATGCTGTAGTTCTTCAATACTTGGATGCTTGAAACTAAATACTTGACATCCTTGTGGATTTATCCCAGACATTACATGTCTTATAGCACTATCTTTCCCTGCTGCATCCATAGCTTGAAATATCAATAAGACAGAATAACTATTAGATGCATAGAGTAACTGCTGTTGGGAACTGAGTTTTTTAATATTCTTTTTTAGAAGTTTTTTATATTTTTTTTTAGATTTATATATAGACTTTACTTGTGTCGGCCACTTATCAAGTTCAACTTCCTTTTCTTTTATAACACGAAAATCTTTAGATTTTATTTTCATTACTATCCTTTCACTATCATGGAGTCTATCCTAAGTTGATTAGATATTTTATACTTACACTAAGAGGGTATCTTAGAGTAAGTATTTAAACTAGAAAAATATTAACTCATCGCTAAATGAGTATATATTGCTTGAAAAGATTCATCAATAGCTTTTTTATGGGCATCAAGTTCTTCTTTAGTAGCTTTACTTAGTGCTTCTAATTTTGACTTCCCATCTTCTAATTTTGTTTCTACTGTTTTGATTCGTTCATCCAGTTCAGCATTAGCTTTTGCATCTGTTGGAGATAAACTTGATTTCAACTCTTTTAATTTTCCTTCATACTCATTTAGTTGAGCTTGTTTTGTTTTTAAATATAGTTCAATATCATTCATAATAATTCCTTTTACTTAAATTTGTTTCTACTCTTATTATAATACATTATCTACATAATATCAATTGTTACTATTAACACTACAACTAAAATCCAATATTGGCATTAAGATTTTGTTAAAATTTATAAAAATATCACTTAAAACTATTTATTTCTTGATTGTATTACTATTTCTTCTTGCGTTTGATTTATTTTATTCAAGTTAATAATTGTATTAAAATAATATAACATAGTCAATTATTTAATAAATAATAATTTTTATCTTAAAATATAATATTTTTAATGATAAATTTTATTATTTAGTAAGTTTTATTTAATATAAATTCTAATAAAATACTTTAAGGACAATTTAATTTGTTCTAAAATTTATAAGGAGACATTATGAAAAAGTTTGTATTGACAAGTACCCTAGTACTTTTTTCAGCCGTAAGTTTGTTTGGAATGACGGATTCTGCTTTGTTAGAAAAAGCAAAAAACTCAGGTTTAAAAGCCATTCCAAAAAGTGAATTAGAGATTCTAAAATTGGTAGATGACCCTAATAATCCTATTACAGCTAAAAAAGTAGAATTAGGTAAAAAACTTTATTTTGAGCCAAGGTTATCAAAAAGTGGTCTTATTTCATGTAATACCTGTCACAATTTGGGAATGGGTGGAGTTGATGGAGTTTCAGCTGCTATTGGGCATAAATGGACAGCAAATCCTCATCATTTAAATTCACCTACAGTTTACAACTCTGTTTTAAATAAAGTTCAATTTTGGAATGGAAGATCTCCACACTTAGAAGATCAAGCACAAGGTCCTATTCAAGCTGGCCCAGAAATGGCAGCACCATCTAAATTAGTCGTAGATAGAGTAACATCAATGAAAGGATATGTTGATGAGTTTAAAGATACTTATGGGGAAAAAGTAAAAATTGATTTTAAACTTATTGCAGATACTATTGCTGTATTTGAAAGAACACTTATTACACCTTCAAGATATGATGATTTTATGAATGGAAATCTATCATCACTTAGTAAAGAAGAAAAAGAGGGTTTAAATCTATTTATTGACAAAGGTTGTACTTCTTGTCACAATGACATAGGACTTGGAGGAACGATGCAACCATTTGCAACTGCTGCTAAATACGAATTTGCTAATTTAGGAGACTTTAAAGGGGACAAAAATGGAATGGTTAAAACTCCAACTTTGAGAAATATAGAAGAAACAACTCCTTATTTTCATAATGGTGGAGTTTGGTCTTTAACTAAAGCAGTTAAAGTGATGGGTTCTACTCAACTAGGTTTAAAAATTTCAGACAATGATGCAAAATCTATTGTTACATTTTTAAAATCACTTACAGGGGAAAAACCAAAAGTTACATATCCAATTTTGCCAATTTCGGCAGAATCAACGCCTAAACCAGATATGAATTAATTATTATATAAAAGACATAGATTTTATAATCTATGTCTTTTTATAAAATTATTCAACTGCAGTTAATAATTTTTTTAAAACTGCTTTTAGAACTCTTTTTTCTTCTTCGTCTAATATTCCATATACTTTATTATTCTCTGTTGCAAAAACATCTAACATCTCAACTGCTAATTGTGCACCCTTTTCTTCAAGTTGTACAAGCATACTTCTTTTATCTTTTTTATCAGCTATTCTAGTTATATACTTATTTTCTTCTAATTTTTTTAGAACTTTTGTCATTCCTCCTGAAGAGAAGATTGTACTCTCATACAATTCTGTGGGAGATTGTATATAACCATTAAAATAAAGGCTAATAAGAACATCAATTTCTGAGTGGTTTATGCCATAATTGACCTTCATTATATTTTCATGTTTATTAAACATACTCTTGTAAATCAAGGTTAAAGGTAAACTAATGCCAAAGGTTTCATATTTTAGATTCTTTTCTATATTTTCATAGCAATTTTTTATGTAATTCTTATTCATAATGTAAGCGTAACATAAAGAACATTAAATATATCTTTCTCGCAAGATATATTTAAGTTAAAAAATGCTATCTTTTCACAAATATAAAGGAGTAAAATGAAAAAAATACATTTATTATTTTTCTTACCTATTTTTTTATGGAGTCAAGATTTAAGTGAATTGATAAATATTTCTCAAAAAAATAAACTAATTCAATCTTCACAAGAAACAGTGGAGTCAATAAAAGATGAGTACAGTAGTGTAAAAAGATCTTATTTACCAGCTGTGAGCATTGGAACTTCTTATCAAAATACTAACAGAGAAAGTCAAAGTATGCCTGAGAATGGGTATACTTCTTATGCAAAAGTTGGACTAACAATATATGATGGTAACAAAAGATATAACTTATTTAAAAGTTACAAATCATATATAAAAAGTTCTAAAGAAGATTTATCAGCACTTAAAAATGAAGTTGCCCTTGATGTTGTAAATTATTATTATCAATATCTAACTTTGGAAGCCCAAAAAGATGCTAAACAAAAAGAGATAGAACAACTAAAATCAGAAGGAAATAGAGTCAAAAACTTTGTTGATGTTGGTTCTTCGACAACTGATGAATATGATAAAATTGAATCAAGAATTCAAAGTTCAATTTTCGATCTTAATCAAATTGAATTGAATATTATAACAGTATTACATACTCTTGAATATGTAACAGGAGAAGAAGTTTCTATAAATGCTGGTTCTTCTATAAAAGATATTAATATTAATAGTGATTTTAAAGCACAAAGACCTGATATTAAATCTTTGGAATACAATATAGAAAAACTAAAATATGATGCAAGACAAGAGAAAAGTGGCTATTTGCCAAAAATCACATTAGACAATACATACTCATATTATGATAGAAACTATAAAGATAATTCTATTGCAATGGACTACAAAGATCAAAATGTATTTTCGGTGAATCTTTCATGGGATATTTTTAACTTTAATTCTACTGGTAAAAAATATAGTGCAAAATACAAAGAGTACTTAAGTAAAAGATCAAACTATGAATACCAAAAGAAAAAAGCTGATACAGAATTAAAAACAGCACTTAAAACCTATGAAATAGGAAAAGTGAAAGTAAAAGCTGCTCAAGCATCTTTAAAAGCAGCAACTAGTGTATACGATTCAATTAAATCAAAATACCAAAATGGACTTGTAGATAATGTTTCTTTTTTAGAAGCATTAACTGAAAAATATGATGCATTAAGTCAATTAAAAAGTTCACAATATGATTTAGAAATTAACAAAGCCACAATAATTTATTATAGTGGTAAAAATGTAGGAGATTATGTAGAATGAAAAAAATATTAGTAGGTTTGTTTATTTTAGGATTAAACTTTTTATTTGCAGCTGGAGAGCAAAGGCAAGCACTACCTGTAAAAGCCTATACAGTAAGCACAAATGAGACAACATTAGAAAAGGATTATCCTGCCTTAATAAAATCAAAAAGTGAAGTAAATATTATTGCTAGGGTTCCAGGAAAACTAGAAAAAAAATATTTTCAAGATGGTGATTTTGTAAAAAAAGGTACTTTATTATATAAAATAGAACAAGATACTTATCAAGCAAATTTAAATGCTGCACAAGCACAATTAGACAAAGCAGAAGCTTTACTTACAAAAACTACAAAAGATTGGAAAAGAGCAGAAAAATTATTTGCTGCAAAATCTATAAGTGAACAATCAAAAGATGATTATTTATATACATATCAAGATGCTCTAGCTGATGTACAAAATTACAAAGCAAAAGTACAAGATGCAAAAATTAGTTATCAATATACACTAATAAAATCACCTATTAATGGTCTAACTGGAAAAAGTGCTTTTGATGAAGGGAATTATGTAGGTTCAAATGAAAATAACTCAAATTTATTAACTATTACAAATACAAATCCCGTATATGTAGAGTTTTCTTTACCTCAAAAAGATATTTCTAAATATTTAGAACAAATAAAAAAAGGAAGTGTTAATTTTAGTATTTCAGCAAATGGGAAGACTTATTCAGATGGCAAGTTAAATTTTGTCTCTTCTAAAATTGATATAGCAACAGATAGTTTACTTTTAAGAACAACATTTGAAAACAAAAACAATGAACTTATTATTGGTGGATATTCTACAATAGAAATAAAAAACATAAAAATCAATAATGTATTTACTATCCCAGAAATTGCCATTTTACAATCAGCTAATGGAGCAGCAGTTTATGTAATTGATAATGGTGTTGCTACAGTTAGACCAGTTAAAATCGGTAATTTAACTTCAAGTGGAGTTATTGTTGAATCTGGTTTAAAATCTGGAGATAAAATTATTATTAGTAATATTGCAAAAGTAAGACCAAATGCTCCTGTTCAAATAATAGGTGAAAAATAATATGTTTTCAGCATTTTTCATAAATAGACCAGTTTTTTCAGCTGTAATATCTATTCTTATTTTCCTAGCTGGATTACTTTCAATGGTGAATTTACCAATTGAACAGTATCCAAAGGTTGTTCCACCTCAAATTATTGTATCAACTACATATCCAGGTGCTAGTGCAGAAACAATTTCAAAAACTGTTGCCGCACCACTTGAAGAAAAAATCAATGGTGCTAAAGATATGATTTATATGAATTCATTAGCAGCAGATAGTGGGATAGTTAGTATCAATGTATATTTTGAAGTAGGAACAAATGCTGATGATGCAAAAATTGATGTAAATAACCGTGTACAATCAGCCTTAGCAAAACTTCCAGCAGAAGTACAAAAACAAGGAGTAACAGTAACTGAGCGATCTCCTAGTTTACTTCAAGTGATAAGTTTCTTTTCACCAGATTATTCTAAAGACACTACTTTTATTTCTAATTATGCATTAATGAATGTTGTTGATGATTTAAAAAGAATTAAAGGTGTTGGTGATGCTACAATTTTTGGGGCAAAAGATTATGCTATAAGAGTTTGGGTAGACCCTGAGAAATTATCAAATTTTGGACTTACTACAACAGATCTTATAAATGCGATTAAAGAACAAAATCAACAATATGCAGCAGGTAAATTTGCAGCAGAACCAATTGCAAACAAACAAATGTTTACATATACATTACAAACTCCTCCAAGACTTAGTTCTCCAACAGAATTTGGTAACATAGTAATTAGAGCAAATAAAGATGGTAGTGCTTTGTTATTAAAAGATGTAGCAACTATAGAATTGGGTGCTAGTAGTTATAACTTGAATTCAAAATTAAATGGTTTTCCTTCAATTCCTATTGGTATATTTTTACAAAGTGGAGCAAATGCTATTGACACAGCAAAAGCTATAAAAGAAGCATTACAAAAAGCTAGTGAAAAATTTCCAAGCGGAATATCTTACAAAATACCTTACAGTAGTACTGACTTTATTGAAGTATCAATAAAAGAAGTTGCAAAAACTTTTGTTGAAGCAATTATTCTTGTTGTTGCAATTATCTTTTTATTTTTACAAAATTGGAGAGCAACACTTATTCCTGTTTTAGCAGTTCCAGTTTCTATTGTAGGAGCATTTGCAGGAATGTATATGCTTGGTTTTAGTATAAACTTGTTGACCTTATTTGGTTTAGTATTAGCTATTGGTATTGTTGTTGATGATGCTATTATTGTAATCGAAAATGTTGAGAGGCATTTAAGTGAAGGAATGGCTCCAAAAGATGCTGCATTTAAAGCCATGAAAGAAGTTTCTGGAGCATTGATAGCTATTATATTAGTTCTTTCTGCTGTATTTGTTCCTGTTGCCTTTATAAGCGGTTTATCAGGAGTAATGTACAAACAATTTGCTATTACAATTGTTGTTTCAATTGTAATCTCTGGATTTGTTGCGTTAACTCTAACTCCTTCACTTTGTGCAGTTTTATTAAAAGATGGACATGTTAAACCGCAAGGTTTTTTCAAATGGTTTAACAACATGTTTGATAAATTTACAAATGGTTATTCGTTTATGGTAAAAAGTACAATTAGGTATTCAATATTAAGTTTCCTATTATTTGGGGGCTTGATATTTATTACATATAATATGTACACAAATATGAGAACAGCACTTGTTCCACAAGAGGACCAAGGAGCAATTTTTATTTTCTCTTACAATCCTCCTGGTTCATCTTTAAATAGAACTACTAAATTGACAGATGAAATTTTTGATACGGTTAAACAAGATACAAGCGTAGAGAATACATTAACACTTAGTGGGTTAGACTTTATGACTTTTGCTTTAAGAACTAACTCTGCTGCAACAATTGTTAAACTTAAAGATTGGGAAGAAAGAAAACAACCAGATCAGCAAGCAGATGCAATTGCAGGAAAATTTACAGGACAATTAATGGGTAGAACTACAGATGGATTCTCATTTGCAGTACTTCCTCCTCCAATTATGGGTATGGGTGTTTCTGGTGGTTTTGAGATGTATGTACAAAATAAATCAGGAAGCGGTGTTAAAGATTTAAATAAATATGTTCAAGAGATAATCCAAAAAGCAAATTCAAGACCAGAATTGACAGCAGTTAGAACAACTCTTGCAACGAATGTACCACAATATTCTCTAAAAGTTGATAACATAAAAGCTAAATCAAAAGGTGTCAATATCGCAGATATTTTTTCAACTCTTAGTTCAACTTTTGGAAGTTATTACATAAATGACTTCAACTTATATGGAAGAACCTATACGGTAAATATCCAAGCAAAAAGTGAATTTAGAAAAGGGGTTGAAGACTTGAACAAAATATTTGTAAAAGCTTCAAATAATGAGTTACTTCCTGTAAGCTCTTTTGTTACAGTCACAAAAACAACTGGTGCTGATTTAGTTGAAAGATTTAATCTTTTTACATCAGCAAAAATTTCAGGACAACCAGCTCCAGGATATAGTTCAGGGGATGCCTTAAAAGCTATTGAAGAAGTTTCAAATGAGATTTTGCCAAATGATTATGCAATCAGTTGGGTAGGAACTGCTTATCAAGAGAAAAGAATCTCTAGCAAAAGTTATTTAGCCTTTATTTTTGGTATATTATTTTTATATTTAATCCTAGCAGCGCAATATGAAAGATGGATGATGCCAATTTCTGTTGTTATGGCTATTCCTTTTGGAGTATTTGGAGCAGTTGTTGCAACTATGATGAGAGGATTAGAAAATGATATTTATTTCCAAGTTGGTATTTTAGTTTTAATTGGATTATCCGCTAAAAATGCAATTTTGATTGTAGAGTTTGCAATGCAACAAAGAAAAGACGGACAAAGTATTTATGATGCAGCAATAAATGCAGCAAGATTAAGAATTAGACCTATTATTATGACATCTCTTGCATTTATGTTAGGAGTTGTTCCTTTAGCTATTAGTACAGGAGCTGGAGCTGCTAGTAGACACTCTATTGGAACAGGTGTAATTGGAGGAATGTTAACTGCCACAGTTATTGCTATTGTCTTTATTCCTTTGTTTTATATATTTGTTTCAAAACTAAGTGAAAAAAAGAATAAATAAATTCAAAAACTGAATAATTATTCATAAAAAGCAAAGAGTTAAAATATATTTTAACTCTTTGTTCGCTACTATAATAAATCCCATTTAAATCACACCTAATTATACAAAAGGTAAAAATAGTGAAAATATATATTTATGCCAAAAGTGGACATTCAATTGGATTGGAAGCTACAAGAACTTGTTGTGCAATTGCAGCAAAACTAAAAGAATTTGACCCAATACTTTGTACTTGCGATTTTAGAGCAGGAGTTTATTCAAAAGAAGAGTTAGGTATCAAGAAATATGTTAGCGTTGATGTTTTAACAAATCTTCCAAATATCATGGAAAGAGGTGATATATTAATCTTTGATTCTGATGAGACAACAGATATCATGGAAAAGAATATGAAGGATTTCTGTTCACTACTTTATAAAGTGGGTGTTGATACACCACAAAATATTGTTGATGATAAACTATTTAAGAAAAACCCTAATCCAGAATGTGAAAAAACTCTTTTTTTTGGTGATGATGATTATGGTAATTTGTTGTTAGAACTTATAAAAAACAGTTCAAAAAAACAAATAAATTTACTTTTGGGACACTATTTTTTCTTAGGGAATGAAACAAAGTTAAGCCCTTATTTTGAAAACATATTTACAGATGAAGAGTATGTTAATACAATTTCTAATTCTAAGTTTTTACTAACAACTTCTGTTCAAAGTTGTATGGAGTCTATAGCCTGTGGAAATAAACCTGTTCTATTATTAAGAGAAGACAAAAGTTATAATTTGCAATTTATTGAGAATTTAAACCTTCCTACAATAAACTATAACGAAAACTTAGATAAAATGATAATAGAATTTGAAGATATTATTTCTTCTTACCCAAACCTAAATGATATTGAAATTTTTGATTTTGAACCTTTAGTGTTACAAATAAAGAAAAAAACTGGTTCCTATAATAGTCTCAATAGTTTATAATTATAAGTTAAGCTTATGATTTTATTATGCTTCTTATAAGTTCTTATCTTCTATAATTCAAAAAACAAAGGTGGACAATATAACTTCACCTTATGAAAGGTTAAAACATGGCTTCAGAAAGTGTTCAAATTGCTAAGAAATCACCTTATCGATTTAAAAGATATTATGTTTATTTAGCAGTTACAATTATGGCTTTAGCTATTCCATTTATCAGAATAAATGGAAATCATATATTCCTATTATCATTTGATAAGAAACAACTACATCTTATGGGTATTGCATTTGATATGCAAGAACTTTATATGATGCCTTTTTTATTGATGCTACTCTTTTTAGGTATTTTTGCTGTTACAGCAATTGGAGGAAGAGCATGGTGTGGTTGGGCCTGTCCTCAAACAATCTTTAGGGTTGTATATAGAGATTTGATTGAATCAACTTTGTTAAAACTAAGAAGAATCAAAAATAAACAAAAAGAACCTGATTATTCAAAAGCTGAAAATGCGAGTAAAAAGATAGTTGGTGTTATTTTGTGGGCAATATTAGCTCTTATTGCTGCAGCTGATTTTATGTGGTATTTTGTTCCTCCTGAAGATTTTTTTACATATTTACAAGATCCTTCAGAACATATGTTTCTAATTGGAATTGTATTATCTATTGCTGCATTTTTAGTATATGATGTTGTAAAATTAAAAGAAGATTTTTGTGTTTATGTATGTCCTTACTCAAGAGTTCAATCTGTTTTATATGATGATAATACACTACAAGCGATTTACTCTACTAACAGAGGTGGAGATATTTATAATGGAAATAAAGAAAAAATTATTTTCAAAGAAAAAGATTTACCTGATCCTTCAAATGAATGTACAACCTGTGAATCATGTGTAACAGTATGTCCTACTCATATTGATATTAGAAAAGGTTTACAATTAGAGTGTATCAATTGTCTAGAGTGTGTTGATGCCTGTACTACGGTTATGGGAAAACTTGGCAAAGAGTCATTAGTTCAATGGACAAGTACAAATAATATCAAAAATAATATTCCTACAAAAGTTGTAAGAAAATCAACTGTTATGTATAGTGTTGCTTTACTAATTGTAATTGGACTTTTATTTGTAATGGGTGGTGAAAAAGAGTATATGCTTTTAAATATAAATAAAACTACTCAATTGTACCAAGTAAAAAAAGATAATCTTGTTACTAATAACTTCTTATTTTTATTCCAAAATACAGATTCAAAAAGACACAAATATGCATTAGAAATAGTGGATAACAAAGACATATTTATAGAAAGATTTAATCCATTTTCACTAGGTGCTGGAAAATTAGCTAAAAAAGTTGTAATTTTAGGAACTAAATCTGAATTGGTAGTTGACAATACAAAAGATACTCCAATAACAGTCACTATTAGGGCTTATGCAGAAGATGAGCCAGATAGAGTTCAAGTATTTAGAAAAGCAGTATTTATTTACCCAAGAGAAGATATGCTTAAAAAATAAAACTCTTTGTAAGTGTAGATTTAAATATTTACACTTACAAAAATCTTTCAGAAAATTAAACCCTACTTAACAATACTTTAGCTATAATCGCGGCTATAAATAACTACTATTTTTTACGGAGTATCACCAATGACTAAATTTATATTTGTTACAGGTGGAGTCTTAAGTTCCTTAGGAAAAGGAATAACTTCTGCCTCTATCGCTACTATTTTAAAGCAATCAGGTTACAGAGTAACTATGCTAAAAATCGACCCATATTTAAATGTGGATCCAGGAACAATGAGTCCATTAGAACATGGAGAAGTATTTGTTACAGCTGATGGAGCAGAGACAGATTTAGATTTAGGAAATTATGAAAGATTTATTGATGTAACTCTTGGGGCAAAAAATAGTTTTACTACAGGACAAGTCTATCTGTCTGTAATAAGAAGAGAAAGACAAGGTGGATACTTAGGAAAAACTATTCAAGTAATCCCTCATGTAGTTGATGAAATCAAAGCAAGAATTTTTGATGCAGCAGAAGGTTATGACTTTTTAATTGTTGAACTAGGTGGAACGGTAGGAGATATTGAAGGTTTACCATTTATGGAGTCTATTAGAGAAATAAGACATGAATTAGATAAAGATAGAACTATGAATATTCATGTAACACTTGTTCCTTATATAGCTGCTGCTGGTGAATTAAAAACAAAACCAACACAACATAGTGTTCAAGAATTAAGAAGAATTGGTATTACTCCTCATATGCTTGTTTGTAGAAGTGAGAAACCTCTACCAAAAGAATTAAAGAAAAAGCTTGCAATGTCTTGTGATATAAATAACAATGCTGTAGTTGAAGCAGGAGATGCACAATCTATTTATCAAGTTCCAATGAATTTCTTAAAAGAAGGTATTTTAACTCCTTTATCAGAACACTTTAATATCAAAATAAAACCAAATATGGATAAATGGGAAACTCTTGTAAAACATATTGTTCTTCCTCAGGATGAAGTAACAATTGCTTTTGTAGGTAAATATATAGAACTAAAAGAATCTTATAAATCTTTAACAGAATCATTAATCCATGCAGGAGCTCATTTAAATACAAAAGTTAATATTAACTGGTGTGATAGTGAGAGAATTGAAGATGTTGGAGCTTATGATATTATAGGAAATTCAGATGCAATCTTAGTTGCAGGTGGATTTGGTAATAGAGGAGTTGAAGGAAAATTAAAAGCAATTGAATATGCAAGAGTAAATAGCATTCCATTTTTAGGAATTTGTTTAGGTATGCAACTTTCTATTGTAGAATATTGTAGAAATGTTCTAGGAATAGAAGATGCAAACTCAATTGAATTTGATGAAAAAACTGAAAATCCAGTTATTTATTTAATTGATGAATTTATGGATCAATCAGGAAACAAGCAACTAAGAACTCACAAATCACCAATGGGTGGAACAATGAGATTAGGAGAATATCCATTTAATCCAAAAGTAGGTACGAAGTTAAAAGCTGCTTATGGAAACAATGAAACTTACTATGAAAGACATAGACATAGATATGAAGCAAACCCAGCTTATAAACAAAGATTAGAAGATGCAGGAATGATTGTTTCTGGTGATTCTGATGGACTGATTGAAGCAGTTGAAATAAAAGATCATCCTTGGTTTGTAGGTGTACAATTTCATCCTGAATTTACATCACATTTAGAAACACCAAATCCAATAATAACAGAATTTGTAAGACAAGCTACTAAAACAAAGTAATGTCTAAAGTCACAAAACAAAAACTTTTTGACATACTATCTGCAAGACATCTAAAGAGTACATACTCTAAGCTTGCAGATATTCCCCCACCTACTGGCTTTAAAGATATCCAAAAAGCTACCAAAAGAGTAAAACAAGCAATATTAGACAATGAAAAAATTACCATAGTTGGTGATTATGATGTTGATGGTGTTGTTTCAACTTCAATTATGGTTGATTTTTTTAGACAAGTTGGTTATGAAGTTGATTATATCATTCCAAATAGATTTGAGCATGGATATGGTCTATCTCCAAAGATAGCTGAACTAATTAATAATGGATTAGTGATCACAGTTGATAATGGAATTTCAGCATGTGCAGCAACTCAAATTTTAAATGATAAGAATATTGATGTTATTATCACAGATCACCATACTGTTGGAAGTGAAATTCCAAATGCCTATTCAATCATTAATCCCAAACAAGAAGATTGTAACTTCCCTTTTAAAGATATCTGTGGTGCTCAAGTTGCTTGGTACTTTTGTGCCTCAATTAAAAAAGAATTAAACTTAGATATAAATATGACTAATTTTTTAGACTTATTATGTATAGCAATTATTGCCGATATGATGCCAATGACAAGTCTTAATTATATTATGGTTAAAAATGGTCTAAAGAGAATTGAATCCTCAAATAGAGTATCTATATCATATTTACGAAGTACCATGAGGAAAAGCTCTTTTATTTCAGATGATATAGGTTTTATAATTGCTCCTAAAATAAATAGTGCTGGAAGAATGGATGATGCATCTATTGCCTTATCTTTTTTACTTTCAACTAATTTTGAGGAAGCCAGTGAAGCCTTAGATTTACTAGAAGAGTTAAATAATAAAAGAAAAATTTTACAAGAGAGTATCTCTTTAAAAGCAAAATATGAAATAAATCTTGAAGACAAAGCAATAGTTGTTTGGGGTGATAATTGGCATGAAGGGGTTATTGGAATAGTTGCTTCAAAACTATCACATGCTTTTAAAAGACCTGCTTTTATTTTCTCAGTAACAGATGGTATTGCAAAAGGTAGTGCAAGAGCAAATGCAGATATTAACTTACATACAATTATTTCAGAAGCAGAACACCTTTTATTAGGTTTTG
The DNA here is from genome assembly GCF_004116465.1 of Arcobacter sp. F2176. NCBI lineage: Bacteria > Pseudomonadati > Campylobacterota > Epsilonproteobacteria > Campylobacterales > Arcobacteraceae > Arcobacter > Arcobacter sp. F2176. Next base: position 17,000 of record NZ_PDJV01000008.1, on the reverse strand, counting down.
GTGGACATAAAAATGCAGCTGGTATTTCTATGAAAATAGAGCACTTAGATGAGTTTAAAGCCATTATTAACTCTGCACTAAGTAAAGCATCAAAAGAGCTATATATAGAGCCTATAACATTAGGTGAACTTGATGTATCAAGTGTAGATTTAGAGTTTATGGATATTATAGAAATGTTTGAACCATATGGCTTAGAAAACCATAAGCCAATATTTAAAATATCAAATGCAAAAGTAATAAAATCAGAACTTTTTGGTAAAGAAAAAAATCATTTAAAACTTTTTCTAAATGTAGATGGTTGTGATTTTGAAGCTATTAAATTTTATAGTGAGAAAATAGATAAAAATAGTGTGGATATGATTATTTCAATAAATAAAAATGAATTTAGAGGAGATATAACTCCTCAATTCTTGATTCAAGATTTCTTATAATACAAGAGGTGCATAAACGGTATTAGAATCAGGAGTTCTTTCTAAGTCCAAAATTTCTTCATCAATTAAAGTAGATGCTGTTGATGAACTTAAAATTGTTCCACTTCTTACATCAATAAGCTTTATAAAAACTATTAATCTTTTTGTTGTAATACTATATGTACCTACAACTGCAAAATTTTCATCAATAACTTCATTATTGATTTTATTAGAATTCCTACTTAAGACACTAAATCCACGCTTTCCAATTTGGAAATTATTCCCCAATTCAACTTCTCTTACTAAAATATTTTTACTTAGCAAAGAATTTTTAAGAGTATCTGATAATAAAAAGCCTAATTTTGAGTGATTTTGAAGACTATCTAAATTTACAAAATCTGAGACTAAGACTCTTTCATTTTTGGAAATATTCTTTTCAAGTTTAGTATATGAGTTTTCAACTAGCGCTCGTAACATACCTTGAAAGTTATTAGCACCATCAATATCTTTATATACACAAGAAGTGAAAAGAAGAGGAAGTAAAAGAGATGTAAAAAAGAGTTTTATCATCCCTTTACTAAAGAAGTTTAATTTCATATATTATTATTCTTCTCGCATTATTTTAATAGTTCTTGGAGGTTTACAATCTTTAAAGATAACACAATCATTTCTTAATCCATGTTCATATGTAGATCTAGCACTCGTAATAATTTGACCTGTAGCATTATCTAAGACTCTAGCATTTAACATAATTCTTCCATATTGTCTTGAATATGTTCCAACTACTATAAAACTATTTTGAACATTCTCTTTCATCTTACTTGTATTTCTAGTAATAAAATATTCACCTTTTTCATTAACAGAAACACCCATCTGACCTCTAAACTCAATGATATTAAAACCTCTATTAGAAAGTTCATTTATCAAACTCTCACTAATAACTCTTCCAAATTCAGTAGTTTTTTTGAAGTTGTCTAATCTTACAAAAGATGTAATTAAAACAGATTTATTTGTATGCATCTTGTTATTTTGCATCATTTGAGTTGCAAGTGAAGAAATCGTAGCCTCTAAAGAATTTTGCGTAGTAACATTTTGTTGCATGTCTTCTGCAATCTTCATATGTTCTTTTGTAACTTGAACTTTTTCATTAGCTTTATCAATTCCCGCTTTTTCACTTGGATTCATAGTTACTTTCATAGCTGAATCTGAAGCACACGAAATTGTTAGTGTTGATAAAAGAATCAAACAAGAGTTTCTCAATAGCTTAAGCATGTATTACCCCTTTTTATAATTGATAAATTTTATTTAAACTTTACTTATATGTACTTGAATAGTTACCATTTTATCTCTTTGCAAGCATTGATTAAACTAATATTAATAAATGTAAATCAATGTATATTTAACTAATGAAATTATTCACATTTACATAAAAAATATGTTAAGATAAAATAAAAGGATTTCAAAATGGCAAAATTATTAGTACCTATTTCAAATGGCTTTGAAGAGATTGAAACAATAAGTATAATTGATATTTGTAGAAGAGGAAATATTGATGTAACAATAGCTTCTATAGAAGAGATAAATGTTCTTGGTGCCCATCAAATATCAATAAAAGCTGATAAATTATTATCTGATATTGATGAAAAAGATTTTGATATGATTGCTTTGCCAGGTGGATTACCAAATGCCTTTAACCTAGCGGAAGATGAACTTTTGCAAAAAATACTTAAGCAATTTAAAGAAAAAAATAAGAATATTGCTGCAATATGTGCAGCACCCTTTGCTTTGCATGTGGCTGGAGTATTAAATAAAAATTATACATGTTATCCTGGTTTTGAAACTAAAATCAAAGAAGATGGATATATCCAAAATGAAAATATAGTAATTGATGGGAAAGTATTAACTTCAAGAGGACCAGCTACTGCTACAGTTTTTGCTTTGGAAATTGTAAAGATTTTAAAGGGTGAAGAAGAGTATGAGATAGTAAAAGAAGGGCTACTAGCAAATAATTGCTAATAGCTTTTTATTTTTTATCAAAGGGAGGAATTCTTCCTACCATTAATTCAAGTTCTCTAAGCTCATCATCATTATGATCTCTTAATTTTTTTGCAGGTTTTATTGTGCCATCTGCTAATATCCAAGCCATATTATGGTGCTTTGCTTCATATGACTTATGAGCTTTTGCTGTATTTAATTCTGTTTGACCATAACATGTACAAAAATAAGATTTCCCATCAATATGCTCTACATAAACACCTGTTCCTCTAATGCCTGCTGTCATATTTTCTGTTTTAACTTCATGTTTATCACCACCTTTACCAAAGACAGCTAGAACTCCACCTGTTACTACATTAAGAGTTTTTAAACCACCCTTTTCTTGTATTGAAAATTTTGTATCAGCATTTGCTAAAAAAGCATCTTTACCTATATTAAATTTTACTTTTGAGTTTTTACCTGTTTTTATAAAATCTCCAAGTTTTACGACACTATTTTTTGTAACTTTTTTTCCATTTATATATACATCTCCACTACTTATTACACTATCTGCAAATATATTTAAAACAAAAAGAAAACAAAGTCCAATTATAATTTTTTTCATGTTTGCCTCTCAAACAATAATTTAGTACATTTATTATATCATAAGCGATGAAAATTTTTATTAAGCATAAGATATTATTCTTTTTCATATCTTTTATATTATTAACCTTTTGCTATTTAAATTTTAATAAAATAACTAGTAATTTTGATGAAAGAATTAGAGAAATATTTTTTGAAATAAGAGGAGAAATCCCCACTACAAATAAAGTAGTAATAATCGATATTGATGAAAAATCTATAAATGCACTTGGACAATGGCCTTTTAGTAGAGATTATATAGCACAAGTTTTAGCAAATCTTACAAATGCAGGTGCTGGAATTATAGGTGTTGATATTATATTTTCAGAATCAGATAGAAGTTCCCCTTCCTATATGGCAAAAAAACTAAATGTACAAGGTGATTTTAGAGATAATGATCAACTTTTAGCTGCTGTTATTTCCCAAACGCCTACAGTTTTAGGATATTATTTTACAAAAAATCTATCAAAAAATTCCGAACCAATTCCCGTTACAAAATTCACTCCTAATTCATCACCTCATCTTTTAAACTTTGAAAATGTAGTTACAAATATTTCACCCATACAAGAAAGTACTTATTCTTCTGGCTTTTTTAATGCCTTTAATGATCAACAAGGGAAGATTATTAAAATGCCACTATTACTACAATATAAAAATAAAATCTATCCCTCTTTAGTTTTTGAAATGATTAATATTGCAAGTAATACACAAAATGTAAAAATAATCCAAGATGATTATTCTATTTCTGGTGTAAAACTTTCAAATATTGATATACCAACAGATAAAAATGGTTTTATGAGAATAAATTTTAGAGGAGCAAAAAAGAGTTTTAAATATATCTCTTTTTTAGATATCTTAAATGGTAATTTTGACCCAAAAGATGTAAATGGAAAATTTATTTTAATAGGAAGTTCTATTACTACTTTAGCAGATTTGCGTTCAACAGTATACGATTTAGCCCTACCAGGAGTTGAGATACATGCAAATATGATTGACAATATTTTAAAAGGTGACTTTTTATATGAACCAACATTTGGAAAAGCTATTGATATTTTAGTTATATTTATATTAACTGTAGTTTTAGGAACACTTTTACTTTTTCTATCATCTACTAACATTATTGTTGTTATTCTTTTATTATCTACTATTCTTTATTCACTCTATTATTATTTGCTCTTCTCCCAAGGTCTTATTTTAAATCTTTTTTATCCAATAGTCTCAATTATTTTAACAAGCCTAAGTGCTTTTTATATCAATTATCAAAAAGAGCAAAAACAAAAAGAGTTTATAAAAGACAAATTTGCAAAAAAAGTCTCATTGGAAGTTGCCAATGATTTGTTATCAAATGATAATAATGATTTTAAAGCTAAAGAAAAAGAGCTAACTATTTTCTTTAGTGATATAAGAGGGTTTACAAATATCTCTGAAGAGTTTGAATCTCCACAAAAACTAATTGAAGTACTTAATAAGTATTTCGAGCCAATGAGTGAAGTAATCATACAAAACCATGGAACAATTGATAAGTTTATAGGTGATGCAATTATGGCATATTGGAATGCTCCCTGTGATGTGGAAAATCATGCGGATAAAGCAGTTCAAAGTGCCTTGAGGCAATTTGAAAAGTTAGAAGTACTTAATAATGAACTTAAAAAAGATTTTAATTTATCTATTCAAATAGGTATAGGAATTCATACAGGACTAGCAGTTGTTGGGGAGATGGGTTCATCTGGAAGAAGTGATTATACGATTATTGGAGATAATGTAAATCTATGCTCAAGAATTGAAGGACTTAGCAAATATTTTGCAGTTGAGTTACTAATCTCTGAATCTACAAAAATATTATTAAAAGACAATTACCATTTGAAATATTTAGCAAGTGTTATTGTAAAAGGTAAAAGTACCTCAATAAAACTTTATCAAGTCCTATTACCTAAAGAGTTTGAAGAGTTTGAAAATGTGCAAGAAGATTATGAAAAAGCTATTAAATGCTATCAAAATAAAAACTTCACTGATAGTAAAACTATTTTTGAAGAGATTGAAGATACTCATCCTTCTAAAATAAATAGGCTTTATATAAATAGATGTAAAGAGTATATAAGTTCAAAAGAAAATAACATTGTTTTAGATTTTGTTATGGAAGAAAAATAAGAGTTTTCACAGATTAATTTATTTTTATCACAAAAGTCTTTAAAACTATTTTCTATATCTTTATCTTTCATAAACGTAACAGAATTTTGTGAGTATTTTTTATATAAATTTTTACTTTCATAAAGTATTTCAATAGTGTTAATCCACTCTTTCTCATCCTTGATATCCAAAATAAATCCACTATTAGAAGCCTTTACAAGCTCTTTTGGTCCACCTTTATTTGTAACAATAACAGGAAGAGCAGAACTCATACCCTCCATAACAACTTGCCCTAAGGTATCTGTAGTAGAAGGGAAAATAAAAACATCAGAGCTAGCATATATACTTGATAACTCTTCTTCAAATTTTATTCCTAAAAAATGAATATTAAATTTCTTTAACTCTTTTTTGTACTTTAAAAAATGCCCATTTCCTACAATGATTAAATCAATATTTAACTTTATAGAATATACCTTCTTAAATAGTTCAATCAAAAACTCTATATTTTTCTCTTTTGTAGCTCTTCCCACATATAAAAACTTCATACTATTTATTCTTATTTTATAATCATTCCAAATATTTATATCTCTAAAAGATGAAGAAAAGCTTTTTGTATTAATTCCTGATTTTAAAATAAATATTTTTGATGCATCTATTTTTAAATCATTCATGACAATACTTTTATACTCTTGGGTTCGGACAAATATTGCCTCAAAATTACTATAAAAAAATCTTAAATAACATTTTGAGATATATCTAAAGATTTTTGAGTTTGTATTTTTATATATGTATGCAGGGAAATCAGTATGATATATTCCAGCTTTTGGTATTTTATAAAATCTAGCTAAGATTGAACCTATTATTCCAACAGGACCAGGAGTAGAAATATGCACTAGATTTGGAGAGAGTTTTTTTAATAATTTTGCCATTTTAAATGGATTTGGAAATACTAAATCTAACTCTTTATAAAAAGGCATAGACATTTTAAAAAAAGGTTTAACATTATAAATAGATTTTTTTTGTGAGAAGGCATTTTTTCTCGTAGATGTTATTATCTTAAATTCATCTTTTGAGATATTAGCAAAATCATTTAAAAATCGAGATACTCCATTTAAGTCATAAACAGTATCGCTAAATAAAACTATATTTACATTATTCATTCAAATATATTATCAAGTAATGGTTACAAAAATATTACTAAAATGATGCCATAATGTAACCATATATAATTAAAATCTAATTATGAAATACAAATCAATATTTATATCAGATGTACATTTAGGTACAAGATTTTCTCAAGCTGAAAAGCTAATTGACTTCTTAAAAGATAATGAAAGTGAAAATCTTTTTTTAGTAGGCGATATTATTGACGGTTGGTCAATAAGAAGAAAATTTGTTTGGCCTCAAGCCCATTCTGATGTTATACAAAAAGTTCTAAGAAAAGCTAGAAAAGGTACAAATGTGTACCTAATAACTGGCAATCACGACGAATTTTTAAGACCTTTTGTTCCACTTATTTTAGGAGACAATTTAGAAGTTTCTAATGAGTTTGAGTATATATCTATAAGTGGAAAAAGTTATTATGTAACCCATGGTGATTTTTTTGATTCGATTACTATGACAAAAAAGTGGTTAGCTATTTTGGGAGATTACGGATATGATTTTTTACTTTATATAAACTTTATAATAAATAGAATAAGAAAGACTTTTAAGATCAATTCAAAATGGTCACTATCAAAATTTATAAAAGATAATGTAAAAAGTTCTGTTAATTTTATAAATGATTTTGAAAAAGTTCTAACTAACCATGCAAAACACAAAGGTTATGATGGTATCATTTGTGGACATATTCATAAAGCAGAACAAAGAGATATAGAAGGAATTGAATATAAAAACTGTGGTGATTGGGTCGAATCATGCACTGCACTTGTGGAGACTTATGAGGGTAAATTTGAAATTATTACTTGGTAAAAAACATGACTAAATTGGCACTTTGCCTAAGTGGTGGAGCAGCAAGAGGTGCTTTTCATTTAGGTGCATTAGCTTTTTTTGATGAACAAAATATTAAGTTTGAAGCTTTTAGTGGAAGTTCAATTGGCTCAATAATTGCAGCTTCATATGCAAGTGGAATCTCTCCTTTAGAACAATTAAAAATATTCAAATCAAAAGAGCTAAAGAAATGTATAAAATTTAACCCTTATCTAAATGGTTTACTTAAAATCGATACAACAAATCCTTTAATAAAAGAGTTATTGCCAATAGCTAAAATAGAAGATATTCCAAAACCTTTATATATTTGTGTTTATGATTACAAAAATAAAGAGCTAATCTATTATGATAAAGGTGATGTAGTGAACTTATGTATAGCTTCTTCTGCTTTGATTCCATTATTCAAACCTTTAAAATTTGAGAATAGAAAATTATTTGATGGGGGATTGTTAAATAATATACCAGTTGAACCACTATTAAATAAAAATTATAAAATCTGTGCCCTTGACCTTCTACCAAGAAAAGAAAGAAGTTTGCAAAAAAATTACAATCCAATAAATTTAGTAAAAAAAAGAATATTTAAAACTTGGCATCTAAATATTGATTATGCAATAAAACATACAGATATTTATATCACAACCAATGAATTAAGAGAGACAAAAATGTTTACTTTTGATGGATTGGATGAACTATTTAAGCTAGGATATAAAGAAGCAAGTAATCATTTAAATTCATTTAAATAATAGATTCTTTAAGTTATAATCCCCTAATAAATATCCAAGAAAAGAATCATTATGTCACAAATACCAGAATTCACGCACTTACACCTACACACAGAATATTCGCTCTTAGATGGTGCTAATAAAATAAAAGATTTAGCAAAAAAAATCAAAGCTTTAGGAATGAAAAGTGTTGCCATGACAGACCATGGTAATATGTTTGGAGCTATTGATTTTTATAAAGCTATGAAAGCAGAAGGCATCAAACCAATTATTGGTATGGAAGCTTATATTCACAATTCTGAAGAATTAGATGATAAATCACATAGAAAAAGATTTCACCTATGCTTATATGCAAAAAATGAAAAAGGCTACAAAAACTTGATGTTTTTGACTAGTCAAGCTTATATGCATGGGTTCTATTATTACCCTAGAATTAATAAAAAAATATTAAGAGAAAATAGTGAAGGACTTGTGTGTAGTGCAGCTTGTTTACAAGGTGAAGTAAACTGGCACCTAAATACTCAAAGTGAGAGAAATGTAAAAAATGGTGCAAAAGGTTATGAAGAAGCAAAAAAAATTGCTTTAGAGTATAAAGAGATATTTGGTGATGATTTTTACTTAGAAATTATGAGACATGGTATTTCTGACCAACATTTTATTGATGACCAAATTTTAAGAATATCAAAAGAAACAGGTATAAAAGTTGTTGCCACAAATGATACTCATTACTTAAAACAAAAAGATGCCCAAGCACATGAAGCTTTTATGTGTATTGCTATGAATAAACTTTATGATGATCCAAATAGACTAAGACATAGTGTTCATGAGTTTTATTTAAAATCATCAGAGCAAATTTCAAAACTATATGCAGATATTCCAGAAACAATAGCTGCAACCCAAGAGATAGTTGAAAAATGTAACTTAGAGATAAAACTAGGAGACCCAACTCCTCCTAACTTCAAATTTACAAGGGAAAAATCACTTGAACAAGGCTTAACTCTACCAGAGCCAGAATTAGAATACTCATTAGAAAATGATAAAATATTATTTATACATGAGTGTTGGAAAGGCTTAGAAAAAAGACTTGAGATAGTACCCCAAGAGAGACATCAAGAGTATAAAGATAGATTGCAAGTAGAAATAGACATCATTAATAGTATGAAATTCCCAGGATATATGCTTATCGTTTGGGATTTCGTAATTGCTGCAAAACAGATGAGAATACCAGTTGGGCCTGGAAGGGGTTCTGCTGCTGGAAGTTTAGTTGCCTTTTCCCTTGCTATTACGGATATTGACCCTTTACCTTATGGTTTACTTTTTGAGAGATTCCTAAATCCAGAAAGAGTATCTATGCCAGATATCGATATGGATTTCTGTCAAGCTAGACGTCAAGAAATTCTTGATTATGTAATTGAAAAATATGGAAGAGCCAATGTTGCACAAATCATTACCTTTGGTAAATTACTTGCAAAAGGGGTAATTAGAGATGTTGCTAGAGTTCTGGATATGCCCTATTCTCAAGCTGATGCGATGGCAAAACTTATTCCAGATGAACTGGGAATCAACTTAACATCTTCATATGAAAAAGAACCAAAGATAAAAGAACTTTGTGATTCAAATCCCCAAGCAAAAAGAGTTTGGGATTTTGCAATAGCCCTTGAAGGACTAAATAGAAATGCAGGAACTCACGCAGCGGGAGTTGTTATTTCAAATGAACCACTTTGGAATAAAACACCCCTATTTAAACCATCAGGGATGGAAACTCTTGCGACCCAATACAACGGTAAATACGTAGAAGATGTTGATTTAATCAAATTTGACTTCTTGGGTCTAAAGACCCTAACCGTTATTGAAGAAGCAAATAAACTAATAGAGCAAAGACATGGTAAAAGAGTAAATTTCTTAACCGTGGATGTAAATGACAAAGGTGTTTACGACTTAATTCAAACAGGAAATACAATTGGATTATTTCAAATAGAGTCAGATGGTATGCAAGATTTATGTAAAAGATTAAAACCATCAAACTTTGAGGATATTATCGCCGTTCTTGCACTTTATAGACCAGGACCAATGGAGTCAGGTATGCTTGATGACTTTATTGATAGGAAACATGGTCGTGAAGAGATTAACTATTTCTATGATGAGTTTGATGCGCCATTAAGACCAATACTTGAAACAACCTATGGGGTTATTGTTTATCAAGAGCAAGTTATGCAAATCGTACAATCAATTGGTGGATTTAGCCTTGGTGGTGCCGATTTAGTTAGACGGGCAATGGGTAAAAAGATTAAAGAAGAGATGGATAGACTAAAGGGTGAGTTTGCTATTGGTGGAGTAAAAAAAGGCTTTGTTAAAGAACATTGTGAAGAACTGTTCGACCTGATTGTAAAATTTGCCGGATATGGATTTAATAAATCTCACTCAGCGGCTTATGCACTTGTGACATTTTATACTTCTTATTTGAAAAAATATTATCCATCAGAATTTATGGCTGCACTTTTAACACTAGAAAAAGATAATACAGATAAAGTTGTAAAATATGTGGATGAAGTAAAAAGATTAAAACTAGACCTTTTCCCACCAGATATCAATAAATCAGACCTAGTATTTGCTCCTAAAAAGATTGATGGACAAGAAGTAGTAATGTTTGGAATGGGTGCCATTAAAGGTGCTGGAGATGTTGCTATTAAATCTATTTTAAAAGAGCGGAATGAAAATGGAAACTTTGAGGATTTTGCAGATTTCATCTCAAGAGTTGATGGAAGTAAAGTAAATAAAAGAGTATTTGAATCTTTAGCAAAAGCTGGTGGATTTGATACGTTTGGATATTCTAGACGATCAATTTTAGAACAAATTGAGACCATAAATGAAACTGTTGGAAAAGCAATGGCTGCTAAGAAAATGGCAACAGGGTCACTTTTTGGAGATTCTAAAGAACTTACAAAAGTTGAAGTTCAATTAGAAAAATTTGAAGAGTATGAATTAAAAGATCTTTTAGAATTAGAAAAACAATCTTTAGGATTTTATGTATCAGGGCATCCACTTGATGAATATAGGGAACAATTAGATGGAATAAACTATACCCTCTCTTCTGAAATAGAAGATTTAGGAGATGGAAGTGAAGCCCTTTTTATAGGAAAAGTTGAAACAATTAATGAAAGAATCTCTAAAAAAGGTAATAAATTTGCCATTTTAAACCTTATGGATTTACATGGAAATATAGAATTAATGCTATTTGAAGATAGATTAAAAGAGTTAAGAGAAGATTTTGACTTAACTGAACCTATTGCTTTTAAAGTACGAATTTCAAAAGATGATCAATTTACTAGAATCAGTTTAAGAAAAATAGAGACCTTAAAAGAAGCAAGAAAAGAAAAAATTAAAAGAAAACAAAAAGCAATAGAAGAGCCCCCAATAACAGTAGCAGTTAACTTTACAGATGATGATAAAATCATGTATGACCTTTTTGAAATTATTGCACATAATCAAGGTAAACGAGAATTAAAACTATTGGTAAAATCAAAACTAGCCGATATTGAACTTGATACTGGATTTAAAGTAACTTCAAACATAGAAGGTTTAATAAAATCACTAAATGGAGTTTTTATAGCATAATGAAACAAATACTTTTAACAAATGATGATGGATTTGATGCAGTAGGATTAAAAGCATTAATAAAAGCACTAAGTCCTTTAGCCAAACTAACTGTAGTTGCCCCTGCAAAAAATAAATCAGCTTGTGGTCACTCACTTACTCTTGATAGACCACTTAGAATGATTAATGTGGATGATGATTATTACAAAATTGATGATGGAACACCAACAGATTGTGTATTTATTTCTCTAAATAACTTATTTAAAGAAGGCTATAAACCTGATTTAGTAATAAGTGGAATAAACATTGGCTCTAACATGGGAGAAGATATTACATATAGTGGAACAGCAGCTGCTGCAATGGAAGCTACTTTGCAAGGGATTCCAGCAATTGCAATATCACAAGTATTTAATGACTTGCCAGGTGGTATTGATCCAAAAGAAGATTTTAACTTAGCAAAAAAAGCAATCGCTACAATTGTTAAAAAAATATTTAAGAAGGAATTTCCTTTAGAAGATAGAAAATTTTTAAATATTAATATTCCTCCAATACATGAGGATGATTGTCAAGGCTTTAAAATAACAAAAGCTGGATATAGAATATATGGGAATGACACCCACAGGCACCTTAGTCCAAGAGGTGAAGAGTTTTATTGGATAGGGCTTCATCCTTTGATTTGGGAAGAGAGTGAAAAATTAAATTGTGATTTTGAAGCCATAAAAGCAAATTTTATCTCTATTTCTCCTATAATGTTAGATATGACTTCATACGATGACATAACAAATTTAAATGATTGGATAAAGGAATAAAGTAAATGAATTTTAAGAAGGCTCTAATCTGCAATATAGAGAAACTTGTTGGAGAATTAAAAGATGAAACAGAGTTAAAAGAAATTTTAAAAAGAAAATTTACAAAAAAAGAGTATAAAGTTTTTGTAGCTTCCGAAGAAGGACAAGATTTTGAACAAATTTGTGAATTAATTGATGAGAAGATAGACAGAGTTGAAGAACTTTACAAATCTGCCATCAAAAAAATAAATCAAGAGAAAATAAAAAAAGAGCTAGTTGATTTATAATATTTTATAATGAAGCTGGTTTTACGCCAGCCTCATTTAAAACTACCTCTTCATAAAGCTTTTTTGGGAACTTCACCAATACCATTCCTGCGAACTTATTATCATCTTTATTATAGAATTCTACTCTATATATTTGTCCTTTTACATCTAATGAAAATCTTTGTAAAATTTCATCTTTTTCAATTTCAAGACCAGATTCATTTTTATGAGCTTTGTTAACATATCCAATAACATTTACCCTATAATCATTTGGATAAACTAAAAAACTATTTGAAACATCAACTAAAGAACCAATTTTTACTTGTTTTTCTTTACCATCAATTTTAAATTTTATATCTTCTTTTTTTTCACTTACATCCAAATAGTCTGGTTCTAAAATAGATAATCTTCTATTTCCATAATGTATTGAATAAGTAGAATTGCCATTTTTTATTACAGTCATTACGGGACTACTTGGTTTAAAATCTATCTTTCCATCTTTTTTTGTCGGGAAATAACTTATATAATTTCTTATATCTGATAAAGGTATTTTTATTTTATCATCGTAAAATGAGATATAAATATCATTATCTATTACATCTCTTAGGGCAAGTGGTTGTAAATCAAATTTTCTTTTAAACTCTATTCCCATAATATCCATATACTTTTCAAGAGCCAAAAGATGATAATAAGTTCGTTCATGAACAGGTAATTCTTTACTTGCTTCATTCCCAAAAGCTGCTTTGCCATTGTTTATCGCATAATAAGTTAATGTTTTTTCCATCTCCTTATCACCAAGTTTTGTTTTTGTATTGTGAGTATGATAAATGTCTTCTTTTCTAATCAAATGTGCATTTACTTTTTCACAAACTTCTTTACTGATTTCAGCAAGATTTCCATATACTGGAACATTTACCTTAGATTGATCAATAATTGAACTTTGACCCCATCTATAAGGAGAATGATAATTATCTATAAATTTTTTTCTAAAATATCCACTTCCATCATGTAAATTTACTATTAGTTTTACTTCAGGCTTTTTTATTAACTCTTTTATTCTTTCCACATCAACATAATCAGGGTCTTCTTTAGAAATATATGCAAATTTTCTATTCATATCTCCAAAAGGACCTCGTGATCTTTCAATAATAGATGTAAAATTTAAATTAGGAACAATCCAAACAGAACCTTTTGTTATCTCATAATGTGTTGCGATTAAAGATGCAGCCATAAAACCACCAGGCTCATCACCTTGAATACCACCTACTATTAAAAGTGTATTATCATCTTGTACACCTTTTTTAATAAATTTAAAATTTAAATCGCTACTATGCGCATATAAATTCTGCAAAAATAAAAAAACTAATAAAACTCTAAATAACTTTAACATGCCAAGGTTCATACCTTACCCCATCCTTATTTCCAATTGTATATCTCATATCAATATATTTTAATGTTTTCATTTGTGAAAATTCACTTGTATATGAAAACTTTTCTGTAAAGTTTGCTGCTCCTAGACCTTTTTTTCCAACATCAAAATCTCCAACTGAGTGATATGTAAAGGCAGGTGGGGCAATTGATCGTGAAGCCATAGATAAATTAAGGTCCACAGAATCTAATTTATCCAAAAATAGTTTCATTTGTTTAACAACTGATCGTACTCCTGAAGTTAAATAAATAGTTGGTCCAATATCATTTTTCATTTTTAAATATGCTTCTTTAGGTTTTCCTTTGAAGATATAATGACCTGTATATGGGATTTTTTCTATCTCTTTTTTATTAATTGATGCAGTTAAGTCATTAGTTGTTCTATCTCCATAAAAACCATGATATGTTGGTTCATAATAAAAAATATGTTCAATAAAAGCTAACTCTTCTTTTGTAAAAATTGTATAATCTTTAGAATATCTCAAAATATTTATAGCTTCATCAAAAGATATTATATTAAAATTTCCATATCCAACATAGTGTTGAATATAATTAATCTTTTTTTGAACATTTCTAAAAGGTACATGGTATTTTTCTTCTAGAAAAACATCTTTTGATATATTATTAATACTATTAGTTATAGGTATCATATCTTTGGGAGAAAAGCTTTTCTCTTCAAAAATGTCAGTAGAATCTGCACTACCAATTATTGGATATATTGTTGAACAAATTGCTAAATTTTTTGCTTTGTCTAAGAACTCTCTTCTATTCATTTTTTCTTCTTTATAAAACCATTTTTACATCACTGTGATTGCCTAATAATTCATAAATCATCTTTCTATCATCTTCATTATGAACAAGTAAATCTAAAGTGTAACTTTTAAATTTTCCCTTTGAGCTAACTTTTGACTCAGTTAATTTATGTTCTCTTTCTGTTATAACTTCTTTTACAACTTTTTTTATATTAACAGTTTCAACAACAACAACTTTGTATATCCAATTGCATGGATAATCAAGTTCTAATTTATGTTCATTTAAATCAATCATCGCTTAAAATCCCCACTTTTCCCACCAGATTTACTCTCTAATTGAATATTTGAAATAACCATTGATTTATCAATAGCCTTTACCATATCATATATGGTAAGTAAACCTATACTTGTACCCGTTAGAGCTTCCATTTCTACACCAGTTTGTCCATTTAGTTTAGCAGTTACAATTAATTTGAAACCAGGTAAGCTAGGCAATTCTTCTACATCACAATTTATTCCACTTAATAATAAGGGATGACACATAGGAATTAATTCACTTGTCTTTTTTACACCCATAATTGAAGCAATAACAGCTGTTTGAAGAACTGGACCTTTTTTAGTATTATTACTTATAATTGCATTATAAGCTTCTTGGGACATAGATATTTGTCCAGAAGCAATTGCTACTCTTGTACTATCTTTTTTATCAGATACATCTACCATTTTAGGTCTATTATTTTCATCTAAATGTGTTAAATCCAAGGTTCTTCCTCATATTCTTTAATTAAGTGATTATATCAAAATATGGTTAAATTGAAATTAAGTATTATTTAAATATAATGCAACCCTAAATTTTAAAAGAAAGAGGGTGATTATAGTGCCAGGTATTAAAGTTAAAGATAGCGAATCATTCGACGAAGCTTATAGAAGATTTAAAAAGCAATGTGACAGAAACCTAATCGTTACTGAAACAAGAGCAAGAAGATTTTTTGAACCTATGACTGAAAAGAGAAAGAAACAAAAAATTAATGCTAAGAAAAAAATGCTTAAAAGATTGTATATGCTTAGAAGATACGAATCTAGACTGTAATAGTTCACTATTACCTAAAAGGGTCTCTATTTTAGAGACCCTTTTTTTATGCCCAAAATACTGACATTTAAAGTTAAATTATCAAAAAAGATTATTATGCCACCAAATTGACACTAAATCCATGTATAAAAAATTAAATACTTGGTGAATTCCAAATTTTGATTTACTATTCAAATAATAAGATTTCACAAATTAGAACTTGTATATTAATAAAAGGAGTAACTTGATGCAAAAGAATGCACGAGTTGAGTACGATTACTCAGTTGCAAAAGCCTTTACCTTTACCGCAATTTTATTTGGTATTTTAGGTATGATAGTTGGTGTTACCTTAGCCTTTCAAATGGCTTTCCCCCATTTAAGTAATTTAGCTGGAGAATATGGTACTTTTAGTAGATTAAGACCTTTACACACAAATACTGTTATATTTGGCTTTACCTTAAGCGGTATTTTTGCTGGATGGTATTATATGGCTCAAAGAATTTTAAAAGTTTCTTTGAGGGAATCACCATTTTTAATGTTTATTGGTAAATTACATTTTGTTCTTTACTTCATCACAATTCTTTTAGCAGTTGTTACACTAGTAGCTGGATACACAACTTCAAAAGAGTATGCTGAATTAGAGTGGCCTATAGATATAATTATAGTACTTTGGTGGGTATTATGGGGTGTTAGTATTTTTGGATTAATTGGTATTAGAAGGGAGAGAACACTATATGTTTCAATCTGGTATTTTATAGCTACTTTTATGGGTATTGCCATGTTATATTTATTTAATAACATGGAAATACCTACTGCTTTATATTCTGGTTATGGTTCATGGATGCACTCAGTATCTATGTATTCAGGTACAAATGATGCATTAGTGCAATGGTGGTATGGGCATAATGCAGTTGCATTTGTATTTACTGTTCCAATTATTGCTTTAATTTACTACTTTTTGCCAAAAGAGTCAGGACAAAATGTTTATTCATATAAGTTATCTATATTAGCTTTCTGGGGATTAATGTTTGTTTATTTATGGGCTGGTGGACACCACCTTATTTATGCAACTGTTCCAGATTGGCTCCAAACTATGGGTTCTGTAATGTCTATTGTTTTAATTTTACCATCATGGGGATCAGCTATTAATATGCTTTTAACAATGAAGGGTGAATGGCAACAATTACAATCTAATACATTAATTAAATTTATGATTTTAGCATCGACTTTTTATATGTT